>NZ_JBNUPE010000007.1:0-88457 GCF_050409585.1 Facklamia sp. P9177 | reverse complement strand
AAAACCAAGCACACCGACAGTAAGCAAAACTTATACGGTAAAACGAGGCGATTGGTTAGCAAAAATAGCTGACATGCATGGGATTACGGTTGCACAATTGAAGTCTTGGAATAATTTAAAATCAAATTATATTTACACAGGGGATATTTTATATGTTTCTCAACCAAATTTAACATCGAATCTGAATCCCTCCAAGCCAGATAGTAATACTCAAGTTGCAGTAAAAACTTATGTCGTTCAAAATGGCGATTCTTTATATTCAGTCGCTAAAAAATTTGGAGTCTCTGTTTCCAATTTAAAGAAATGGAATGAAATGACTTCCAATACTCTTTATGCTGGATATACTTTAATAGTGAATAATGCCCAACCTGCCTCTCCGATTGTACAAATTGAAGATCAAGGTAAACAATATAGGGAAAATCAATCAGTAAAGCATACACCTTATGAGTACAGTTACCACATTGTTCAAGAGGGAGATAGTATAGAAACAATTTCTTGGCAGCATGAAATGAAAGTTAGCGAATTGAAAAAAATTAATAATTTAACTTCTAATCGCTTAAGTGTCGGTCAAAAAATTCTTATTTCTAAAGTCCCAACTCAAGAAAAAGTTAATGTTGAACCGAATGAGGTAAGTAATGCCAATGTTGAGCGTTTATTAGATATTGCAAGAAGTTATCTGGGAGTTCCTAAATACTCACCCGAACATCGTGCGTTAGTCGATGCTTATAATCGGATTTATCCAAAACCGGTTGGTTACAGCTTGACGTATGATGATGATTGGTGTGATGCTTTTGTAACTCACATCGCAGATGAGGCCGGCCTTTCTCACTTAACTGGGCGAGAAGTAGGTGTTGAACGTCATAAAAACATTGTGAAGAATAAAGGAATTTGGATGGGGCTTACCAAGCCCAAGGCTGGAGATATTGTCTTCTTCAACTGGGATGGTTATCGTAACGGTTGGGGGCATCATATTGGAATCGTAGAGTCTTATAATAATGGATTAATTACAACTTTCGAAGGAAATACCCGAGTGAATGATTCCAAACTAATGGTCGCTCGCAAAGAGTTTGCATGGGATAGTATCTACATTCAAGGTTATGGACGTCCACGTTATTAAACATAAACTATTAAAAAGGTTGAACGTTGATAGACGTCCAACCTTTTTTACTTTGAATGACTATTATTACAATCTTTGAGAAGCTATTAAGATTATATTTCAATTTTAGATATATGTTTCTTCATTTATAATTGAATTGCAAAACATTCAATTAAATTATAAATGAAGAACTCCTAATGAAAGGTAATTTGTTGAAATCAAGTATAATAACTATTTCTATGTCAGCACTTGCTGCCGTTTCAGTCTCAAGTCTTGCGCCCAACAATTCCATCTATGCTCAAGAAAGCAATGTTTTATACGGAGCTACACAGTAAAAGCGGGTGATGCCAAATATCGCATTGCAATTAACCATGGCATGACGATGGATGAATTGGAAGAGTAAAATGGCTTAATAAGTAATTTAATCCATCCAGGTGATGTCTTAAAGGTACGCATTAAAGACAAGAAAGAACTTGAAAATAATCCAGTAGAAGAAGCAGAGACTAAAAACCTAGAGGATAATTCGAGACCTTTAGCTGATGAAATTGCAACAATCGGTCAATCAATAATCTGTGTATCTAAGGCGAAAACCTATATTGTTCGTCGAGGTGATCGGTTAGGCAAAATAGCTAATATGCACGCTTTATCATGATCGCTCTGTAGATGTCCCAAGATATTCAACTCTACCATATCATACCAATGAAAAGATCGTTGAAGGCAAGCGCTTAGCTGATAGTATTCAGAACTCATTAGTAGCTACAATTGGGGGGCTAGCTAGTCAAGGAATACACCCTCAAAACCTTCACGTGACACCTACTACAGACATGCCTGCAGCTTTAGTGGATCTTGGCTTTATGGATAATCCTACCGAATTGAAAAAAACTGACTGATTCCGTTTATCAAGCTAAATTAGTTGAGGGATTGATTAATGGTATTAATACTTACTTTAATGACTAAATAAAAATAAGACTTTGCAAATCATATTTGATTTTGCGAAGTCTTTTTATTTTAAAAACCACCTGAATTTTCAGGTGGTTCTCTTTTTAAATTATTTATGACTAATTCCAGGACTTGTCATTTTTTCTGGAGCTAAAATACTTTCTAATTCTTCTTCATCTAGTATCTCTTCAGATAAGATGATATCTCTAACACGTTCATTGTTATTGAGTGCCCGTTTGGCAATTTCGGCAGCCTTCTGATAGCCAATATGAGGTACTAGGGCAGTAATCGTTCCGACACTTTGATCAACAAGTTCTTGACAACGTTCAGGATTAGCAGTGATGTCGGCAATACAATTATCAATAAAGGTCGCAATGCCATTTTGAAGAATTTTAATTGACTCAAAGAGTGAATAGAAAATGACAGGTTCAAAGGCATTCAATTCCAATTGTCCAGCCTCGACTGACATGGCGATTGTAGTGTCATTACCAACAACTCGATAAGCAATTTGACTCACTACTTCAGGAATAACAGGGTTTACCTTACCTGGCATAATAGAAGAGCCGTTTTGCTTTTTAGGTAGGTTAATTTCGTTAAAACCTGTTTTTGGTCCTGAAGACATCAAACGTAAGTCGTTAGCAATTTTTGAAAGACTAAGAGCGAATGTTCTTAGAACACCTGAAACAGCTGAAAACGAATCAATGTGCTGTGTGCCATCTACTAAGTCTTCGCTTTGTTGTAATGAAAGGTCGGTAATTTCAGCTAGAGTAGGAACAATTTGTTCGACATATTCCACATCCGCATTCAAACCAGTCCCAATAGCAGTTGCTCCCATGTTTACTACTAACATCTCTTCAATTACTTGAGTAAGTCTTTGATGAGAGCGACGCACTGCGCTGGCATAGGCTTTAAATTCTTGTCCTAAACGAATTGGGATGGCATCTTGCATTTGAGTACGGCCCATTTTGATGACATCGTTAAATTCTGAGGACTTTTTAGTAAGTGTTTTTTCTAAACGCTCTATTTCTTTAAGAAGGCCTTGAGATAGTTGATAAATCGTCAATTTACCTGCAGTTGGGATGACATCATTGGTAGATTGGCCATAATTCACATGGTCATTAGGGTGAACAGGATTATATTTACCTTTTTCTTTGCCTAGGATTTCATTGGCGCGATTCGCAACAACTTCATTAATATTCATATTCATAGAAGTCCCTGCGCCACCTTGGATAGGGTCTACAATAAATTCTTGGTCTAATTCGCCTGTAAGAACTTCCTCACAAGCTTTAATGATTGCTTGCATAATTTCTTCACTGATAAGTCCCAGCTTACCATTTGTCATGGCGGAAGCTTTCTTAATATAAGCCAGGCTTTGGATAAAAATAGGATCTAGTAATTGTCCAGTAATAGGGAAATTTTCTTTTGCTCGGATAGACTGAACACCATAATAGGCAGTTTCCGGCACTTGATGAGAACCAATCGAATCATATTCTTCTCTAAATTCCTTGTTTTCAGAGTTTTTCATGGAATGCCTCCTAAAGTATTAGTATTTCTTGTTCATTATATAATGAAAGGGCTTTAACTTCAACATGGATTGAGTTATACTGGATATAACATAAATTTTATAAAGGGGTGCGGTAATGTTTCATGGAAAAGAATATGTTATGACCGTTTTTGAAGAGCAATCCTTTTCAAAAGCATCAGAACGTCTATTTGTCTCTCAACCCTCACTAAGTGCAAATGTTAAGCGGATTGAGAAACGTTTGGGTCATGATATCTTTGATCGATCCACTATACCGATCAAATTAACCGAATTTGGGGTGGAGTATATTCGTAATGCCAAGGAAATCCAACGAATAGAAGAAGATTTTCAGCAATATATTTCGAAGGTCGATAATTTACAGTATGGACGCATTGCTATTGGGGGAACAAGCCTCTTTGCTTCAATGATTTTACCCAAGTTAATGGCTAAGTTTAATGAGATTTATCCTGAAATTCAAATTGATTTATTTGAAGAAACATCAAGTAAACTAATCGCTTTATTGCACGAAGGAGAAATTGATTTACTACTTGATAACACTTTTTTAGATAGTCGTTACTATGATCATTATCAGTTTGTAACGGAATCTTTACTCTTAGCGGTTCCCGAAAAGTTTGAAGTGAATGACTTATTACAGGATTATCAGCTAAGTCTAGAAGTAATTAAAGCGCATGCTTCAGATTCTCTCAGTCTCCCGCTAAAATATTTGAAGGAATTTAAGGATGCACCCTTTGCTTTTTTGAAAGTAACCAATGATACTGGAGCTAGAGCAAGAACAATTTGTCAAGAAGCTCACTTTATTCCTAATATCGCTTTTGAAGTAGAGCAGCAATTAACGGCGTATAATATTTCTTCATCAGGTATCGCCGTTTCCTTCATTGGAGAAGCCTTGATCCAACATATTAGTCATACTGACCAAGTTAAATACTATCGTTTAGAGAGTGAAAATGCTAAACGACCGGTTAATTTCTATTGGAAGAGAGACCGCTATCAATCAAAAGCCGTCACTGCTTTTTTAGATATTTTGAGGGAAAAGTAAAATATTTTTTGTAAAGGGTTTCATTTTAGAACTTAGAGTGTATAATTGGTGATATAAGCTAAATGTTATATATTTTAAAAGGAGGAAGGCTTGTGAAAGTTAGAATTGAGCATGATTCGCTTGGAGAAATTCAGGTTCCAGCAGATAGGTATTGGGGGGCAGTGACGCAGCGATCTTATCAAAATTTTGAGATTGGTAGTGAAAAAATGCCTCGGGATGTTATTTGCGCCATTGCTTTAGTTAAAAAAGCGGCCGCAACTGCCAACCAGGCTTTAGGCGTACTCGATCAAGAACGCTCAGAACTGATTCAGCAGGTTTGTAACGAAATTTTAGCAGGCGATTTAGATGAACATTTCCCATTAATTGTTTGGCAAACAGGCTCAGGCACTCAATCTAATATGAATGTCAATGAAGTAGTTGCCAATCGTGGAAACGAGCTTGTAGGTAAACAATTACTTCATCCAAATGATCATGTTAATAAGTCTCAGTCTTCGAATGATGTTTTTCCAACAGCCATGCATTTGGCCGCATTAGTAAAAATCCATTCGCAATTGTTTCCAGTACTAGATCATATCATGGATACTTTAAGCATGATGGAAGAAAAGTACCGCCATGTTGTTAAAAATGGAAGAACCCACTTACAGGATGCTACACCCGTTACCTTTGGACAAGAAGTCAGCGGGTGGTTGTCATCGATTAAACAATCCAAAAGGATGATTGACTTAAGTTTACAACCTCTTTATGAAGTGGCATTAGGGGGAACAGCAGTCGGAACAGGCCTCAACACACCAGAAGGTTATGCTGAAAAAGTAGCACAAGTCTTAGCTGAAATAACGGATTTACCAATAGTTACTTCATCAAATAAATTTCATTCTCTAGCGAGCAAAGACGAATTAGTCTTTACACATGGGGCACTAGCAGCCTTGGCAAGCGATATGATGAAAATCGCTAATGACGTCCGTTGGCTAGCTTCCGGACCACGCAGTGGTATTGGGGAGATTACTTTACCAACCAATGAACCGGGCTCTTCTATCATGCCTGGAAAAGTGAATCCCACTCAATGTGAAGCATTAACAATGGTGGCAGCTCAAGTGATGGCTAATGATAGTTTAATGAGCTTGGCTAATTCACAAGGGAACTTTGAATTGAATGTCTATATGCCAGTGATGATTTATAACTTTATTCAATCCGTTCAATTGTTATCTGATGCGATTGCTTCATTTGATCATAAGTGTTTAGTAGGAATTGAAGTGAATGAAGGTCGTATGAAAGAACTAGTTGATCAATCGCTTATGCTTGTGACTAAGTTAAATACACATATCGGTTATGAGAAAGCGGCTGAGATTGCTAAAAAAGCTTTCAAAGAAGACACTACACTTAAAGAAGCCTGCTTAGCTCTAGGCTATCTAGAAGCAGAAGAGTTTGATCGTTTAGTTGATCCGTCTACAATGGTCTAATTAGAAAGGAAGTTAAAATGGATATTTTTGAAAAATCTTTAAAATTACATTATGATGTAGCTGGTAAAATTGAAGTAAATAGTCGTGTGAATATCGACACAGCTGAAGATTTATCTTTAGCTTACTCTCCAGGAGTAGCTGAACCTTGTCGTGTGATAGCTAAAGATTATGAAGAATCTTTTAAATTAACACGTCGTAACAATCTAGTAGCAGTTGTAACAAATGGGACAGCGGTTTTAGGTTTGGGAGATATTGGTCCAGCAGCTGGCATGCCAGTCATGGAAGGCAAATGTGCCCTATTCAAACGCTTTGCCGATGTGGACGCTTTCCCAATATGTGTGGATAGCAAAAACGTTGATGAAATCGTTGATACAATCGCTATGATTTCTAAAAGTTTTGGCGGGATTAATCTTGAAGATATCTCAGCACCCACTTGTTTTGAGATTGAAGCTAAGCTAAAAGAACGCACTGACATTCCTGTTTTCCACGACGATCAACACGGTACAGCTATTGTAACAGCAGCAGCTTTGATTAATGCTATTAAACTAACCAAAAAACCTATGGGTAAATTGAAAATGGTTATTAACGGTGCAGGAGCGGCAGGAATTGCCATTGCCAAATTATTAATTCAAATGAATTTTGGCGAAATCATTATGGTAGATCGTAAAGGGATTATTTGTGATGGGAATCCAGATTTAGATCCAGCAAAAGCAGCTATTGCAAAATTGACAAATTCTAGTAAAATGCAAGGTGAACTAGCGGATGCATTGAAAGGAGCAGATGTCTTAATTGGCGTTTCTGCCCCAGATGTTGTGAGTAAAGAAATGGTAAAATCTATGAATGAACCATTAATTTTTGCTATGGCAAATCCGGTTCCTGAAATTATGCCTGAAGATGCAATCGCAGCAGGTGCTAAAGTAGTTGGAACGGGCAGATCAGATTACCCAAATCAAATTAATAATGTTTTAGCTTTTCCAGGAATATTTAAAGGAGCTTTATCAGTGCGTGCAAAAGAAATTACTGATAAAATGAAGGAAAGAGCAGCTATCGCAATTGCAGAAATGGTAGCTGAAGAAGACTTACGCCCGGACAATATCATTGTCTCACCCCTAGCGGATGGAGTGGCAGATGCTGTAGCTAAGGCTGTAGCAGATTGTGCAGTTGAAGAAGGTGTCGCTAGAATTTAGGGGTTCGTTTAATAAATCAAAGGAGTCGGTTAGCACCCTGCTGATTGACTCTTTTACTTATAGGAGTGTTTAAGATTGAAGCAAAAGATTAATAACAGGGATTTTCTAACGCATGGCCCTATGTGGAAAGTTATCTTAACAATTTCGGCCCCCTTAATGATTAATAATTTGGTACGTACCTTTTATACTGTGGCAGACGGTTTATTTTTGGCTCAACTTTCCGCTGAGGATTTTGCAGCCTCTGCTTTTTCGTGGCCTTTAAACTTTTTTTTTATTTCACTAGGCATGGGAATAGGAGTAGCAGCCACAGCTCTTTTATCAAACTTTTTAGGGTCCAAACAGTATGAACGAGTTCAAGTATATGTAGATAATACCTTGCTGTTGACATTAAGTCTGGGTATTGTTCTTGCTTTCTTAGGTTATCTAGCAACTCCTTGGATGCTGTCAGTTATGGGCGGAAGCGGAAGTTTTTTAGACAAATCAATTATTTATTTTAAAATAAGTTTTATTGGTCTTGCCTTTGATTTTGCTTACTTCACCTACCAGGCCATCTTAAATGCTCAAGGGAACACCAAAATTATGACGGCTATTTCTGCTATTTCGATGACAATCAATATTATATTAGATCCTATATTTATTTATGACAAAGTCCCAATACTTAATGTTCCAGGTTTAGGTTGGGGAATAGCAGGTGCTGCTTGGGCTACTGTTGTATCTAAGATTGTATTAATTGTGCTAGCTATTTATGTAGTTAGCCAACAATCTAGAATTCAACCTCAATTGAAGGGGATTCGCTTTGATTGGCCAACCAGTCAACATATTATGAAATTGGCTTTACCATCTTTCTTAGGTTATGGGGGGTCTTCATTAGGATTTACGGTTATGAACGCTTTGATTACCTCATACGGAACAAATACACTGGCAGCTTTTTCTATGGTTAATCGTATTTCAGATATTGTGATGCAACCGCAAATGGGAGTAGGGATGGCACTTACTTCAATCGTTGGTCAAAATATGGGAGCCAAACTCTATACTCGCGCCAATCAAATTTTTAAACGAGCTATTATTTTCATTTTGTTTATGTCGGTAATCTCTTCTGCTTTGATGATTCTTTTCCAACAACCGATTTTAAGTATCTTCATTAAAGAATCAGCAGATAGCGACCTCTGGATGCAAGCCAAAGAGTACCTAGCTTATACAGCTTTCATTATTTTCTTTATGGGTTTATTTGCTGCCCTCAATGGTTTTTTCCAAGGCTGTGGTCAAACCAAATATTCTATGTTAATGACCTTGGGACGTTTATGGTTTATCCGTGTACCAATTGTCATGTACCTGCGTTACTTTACAGACTTAGGATCGACAGGTATTTGGATTTCTATGCTGGTTTCTAATATGTTGATTGTAGTATGGGGCTTCTATATCTATCGTAAAAAAGATTGGAAGACCTTGGTACAAAGGCAGATAGGTTAGTCTAAAAACTTAAGCAAAAATTAAAAGTGTAGGTGAAATTTTCACCTACACTTTTAATTTTTAATTATATCAGGCCATGCATCTGAATGAGTTGAACAATTTTTTGATAAGAGGCTATATCTGCTGCAGTTGCATAATTCTTACCCAAATCAAACTTTAAACAAGTTTCTTTACAGTTAGCAAAGATATCAGACATAATTGCTTGTAGTTTGTGATCGACATCTTCAAAAGACCACTGGAGACGCATTGCGTTTTGTGACATTTCTAAACCAGAAACAACCACTCCTCCCGCATTAGCTGCTTTAGCTGGAGCCCAAATAAAATCTTTACTCTGGTTGAACACCTCAATAGCTTCCGACATGCATGGCATATTGGCACCTTCAGCTAAAAAACGCACACCATTAGCGATTAAGTTTCTGGCTTGATGAGCATTTATTTCATTTTGTGTGGCACAAGGTAGGGCAATATCTGCTGCAATTTGACGCGACCAGATTGAGTCTTGTGAATAAGAAGCATGAGGGAACTCTTGAGTGTAAATAGATAGGTCTTTCTTATGGTGCGCAAGAATATCTTCTAAGTGATTAATATTGATGCCTCTTGGATCATAAAGTGATCCTTGACTGTTGGATACAGCTAATACCATTCCACCTAATTGCATAACCTTTTTGATAGCATTTAAACCAACATTTCCAAGCCCTGAGATCATAAAGCGTTTTTGTGATATTTGTTCCTTCTCTTCATTTAACATGGCTTGAAGGAAATAGATGAGACCGTACCCAGTGGCTTCTTCTCGACCAAGTGATCCATTAGCCAAGATAGGTTTTCCAGTCAAGCTTCCTAGCTCAACCCCCTTAAGGCGTTTATATTGGCCATACATATAACCAATTTCACGCTTTCCAACGCCGATATCACCGGCAGGAACATCTATTTTTTCATTAATATGTTTAGCTAGTTCAGTCATATAGGATTGACAAAAGCGCATAATCTCTTGATCAGATTTACCACGTGTTGAAAAATCACTTCCTCCTTTACCACCTCCCATAGGTAGACCAGTCAGGGCATTTTTCAAAGTCTGTTCGAAAGCCAAAAATTTCATTACACTCTCATTAACTTGTGTATCAAAACGTAAGCCTCCTTTGTAGGGGCCAAGTAAAGAAGAATGCTGGATACGATACCCCCAGTTTACATGGACTTGACCTTGGTCATCTTGCCAAGGGACTCGGAATTTAATGATTCTTTCCGGTGTAACCATACGCTCAAGTATCGCTTCTTTTTCTAGACTTTCATCTTGTTCAACTAGGGGCTCGATGGCGGATAAAAACGCTTTAACTGCCTGCAGATACTCGACTTGTTCACTGAATTTTGCTTGAAGATCATCATAAACATATTTCACATAGGGGTTTTTAAACATAATTGAGCTCCTAACTTATATTTTGAAATAAGTATAACATATAGAACAAAAGTTTAAGAGCAACCATCATGTTTGAGATCAATATAAGGTAAGTAAATTTATTTAGCGTCTATGCTAAAATATAAAAGTAATTGAAAAGAGAAAAAAGGGATGAGAATAATAAATAAGAAAAATTATTCATATATTTTAGAGGGTCTAATTTTATCAGCGCTGGGCATAGCTCTCTTGCTGTTTAAGCTAAAAATTGCAAATATACTTTTAAATGGTCTAGCTATAATCATCTTAATAATTGGAGGGGTAGATTTTCTGGCGTATCTATTGGGTCATATATTTAATAACTCATCAAAAGTGAGGTTTTCACCACCAATAATAAGTCTAGGGCAGATTATTTTTGCATGCGGACTCTTGACTAATTCGCCCAATTTTTATTTATGGATGGTGCGTTGCGTAGGAATTTATCAGTTATTATTGGCTCTCTTAAATTTCTTTTCTTATTACCTAATGTTTAAAGATAAGGCCTTTGAGCGTTATCAACGTTTAGCTTTTGCAATTGCGAATTTTATATTTGCTATTGATAGTATTTTAATAATGAATCAGGGTTATCCTGCTTTGCTTCGTTTGGGTATCTACCTTATTTTTCTTGGAATCAGCTATCTATATGATGGGGGCTTTAACCTACTTGATCTTGAAAAGCAGCATATTTGGCGAAGAAGTCTACGCCTACCCTTGCCAGTGCTCTTTTCAGCTTTGTTTCCTCAGAAGTTAATTAGAAAAGTAGATGAAATACTGATAGACACGACCCAAGATATTGAATCCGATTATAGAGCGTCACTTTTGGCTAATGAAAATGACTTGCCAAAGCAAGAAGACAATTTAATTACTATCCAAATACCTGTTGGAAAATCAACATTTGATAGGGTGGGTCATATGAACATTGCATATAAAGATACTGTTTATTTTTATGGCAATCAAGATGATGACACTAGAAATTTGTTGGATACAAGTGGAGAAGGTGTCTTGGCCTTAATTGATCGTTCAGAATATCTATCCTTTTCATTAAAAAATCGTCTGACGATTGTAGAATATGATATCGCGCTTTCTAAACAACAAGCCCAGCAGTTAGAGGAAAAGTTGAATGGCATTAAAGAAAAAACAATTAATTGGCATCCTCAATCCAAGACAGTCCTAAATTCTTTTGTAGGAAAATTGATGCGTCAAACTAAATATACAAAATTTTATAAATTCAAAGAAGGGCAATTTCAAACATATTTTGTTTTTTGGACAAATTGTGTTTTATTTTCTGATGATATTATTAAGGAAATAGGGTTGGCTCTTTCCCCTTTGGTTGGAATCCAAACGCCAGGGACTTATTATGATTTCTTGGAAAGAGAATACCAGAAAGAAAAATCAATTATTTTAGAGCGAAGAGTTTACAATCGAGCTTTAGGAAATTATTTATCAAAGCTAGAATTATCAGCGGCTAAAAAGGGAAATTAAAATTGTAAAGGGATTTTCACTTTTCAAAGAGAATAGTATGGATACTTTACCCAGACATGAAACTTTCCTATAATAAGGCTATTGAATTGTAAAAGAGGGTAGAGAATGAAACGTAGTGATTTAAAAAATGCAAAACGAATTATTATTAAGTTAGGAACAAACACAATATTGTCCGATGAAGGGATTAATTTCACTAAATTAGATCGCTTAGCTTATGTCTGTGCTAGTTTGATCCAAGAAGGTAAAGAAGTTGTCATTGTTTCCTCGGGAGCTATTGGTGTAGGGAGTATGGACTTAAATGAAGCCAACTATCCAACTACCATTGCAGACCAACAAGCAGCTTCAGCTGTCGGTCAGACGTTATTAATGGGACACTATTCTCGCTTCTTTAAATATTATGGCGTGAATGTCGGCCAAATTCTTTTAACACGAGATGTAGTTGATTATCCTCAATCGCTACAAAATGTTCAAGTAGCCATGGATACCTTATTAAGACGAAAAATTGTCCCCGTTATTAATGAAAACGATGCGGTAGCAGTTGAGGAGTTAAATCATCAAACCAAGTTTGGTGATAATGACACCTTATCTGCTATTGTAGCTAAAATTACAGATGCTGACCTTTTAATTATTCTTTCAGATGTTGATGGTTTATATGACTCAAACCCACAACAAAACCCTCATGCTCAGTTAATTGATCAAGTGACTGAAATCACACAAGAAATTCAGCAAATGGCAATGGGAAAAGGCTCAGAATTTTCAACTGGAGGTATGGCTACTAAATTGAATGCAGCCGAGGTCATCTTTACTACCGATTCATCCTTAGTCATTACCTCAGGAGCCGATCCTTCGATAATTTTTGATATTCTAAAAGGTAAAAGTATTGGAACTTTTTTCCATCGGAAAGGGGATAAATAAAATGGCAACATCGATCGAATTATTAACCATTGGAAAAAGAGCAAAAGAAAGCTTTGAAAAATTACGTAAGTTAAGCAGTCAAGCGAGAAACCAAGCTTTATTAGCTATGGCTCAATCTTTAGAAGAAAAGCAAGAAAGTATTTTAGAGCAAAATATTCAAGATGTAGAGAACGCGCGTGCGGATGGCATGGTAGCTGCCATGATCGAGCGATTAACCCTAGATGAAAAGCGTTTTGCATCAATGGTAGCAGGTATTCGAAAAATAGCTCAGTTAGCAGATCCATTAGCTAACACACGCAAGCAATGGGTGAATGAATTGGGCTTGCGCATTAGTCAAAGACCTGTCCCACTAGGTGTAATTGGCATTATTTATGAATCACGTCCCGATGTGACAGCGAATGCTTCTGGTTTATGTCTAAAAGCAGGAAATGCTGTTATTTTACGAGGAGGTAAAGAAGCCATCGCCACCAACCGAGCAATCGTTGAAGCCATTCAAGCAGGCCTTGAAATGGCTGGCTTATCTAGGTACTGTGTTCAGTTAATTACAGACCCTGATCGACAGTTAGTTACTCAACTCATGCAAATGAATCATTATGTTGACTGCTTAATACCAAGAGGAGGAGCAGGTTTAATTCAAAATGTGGTGAAAAATGCCACTGTTCCTGTTATAGAAACGGGAGTAGGCAATGTCCATATTTATATACATGAAAAAGCAGACTTTAAAATGGCTCAGACGATTGTTGTCAATGCTAAAACACAACGTCCTTCTGTATGTAATGCTGTTGAGACAATCATTGTTGATGAGGCTTTCGCTAAGGCTTACTTACCACAAATAGGAAATGCCTTGTTTGATGCCAATGTTCAAATCTTAGGAGATGAGCAAACACGTGACTTATTGCCATATTCCGAACAGGTTAGTGAGGAAGATTATGAGACAGAGTTCTTAGATTTAGTAGTGGCAATAAAAATTGTAAAAAATTATGACCAAGCGATTGACCATATCAGCCGTTTTTCAACTGGACACTCCGAAGCTATTATTACGCAAGACTATTCAGTGGCGCAAGATTTTATGAATGATGTCGATTCGGCAGCTGTTTATGTAAATGCTTCGACGCGTTTTACGGATGGTGAAGTCTTCGGATTCGGAGGAGAAATTGGTATCTCAACTCAAAAACTTCATGCCAGAGGGCCTATGGGATTAGAGGCTCTGACTACTTACAAATACCTCATTGAAGGTTCTGGTCAAATTAGAGAATAAAACAAGGGGCTGGGACAAAAGCCTTGAATAATTAAAGAAAGTCCGGTCAACGATATAATCGTTAATCGGACTTTTTCTTTAACAATATAAACAAAGAAAGCGTTTCCTGCTGTAATCGTAGTAATCACAAAGCCATTCAGGAGGGGCTTTCTATCTAGCAACAGTATACTATGAATCAAACTTGCTTGCTACTGGAAATGGATTGTTTATTCCCTGAAAATCATAATGTTTAGGCGGATTCATGAGGTAGTCAAACAGATTCAATCTGAGATTCAGCAGCTCTTAAGTGAAGAAATTGAAACGCTTAACTGAGCGATTGAATCGCAAACTGTTGCCGGAGCGGATGAACGCAAAAAGAACGCCGTCGTCTCAAAAGTATCACCGAAAAATTGCCAGGATTTTATTCCTCGTGAAGAAAAACACACCACTCATCAAGCGATATTTAACGGTCGTAATAGCTTTTCTAAGACCGATGTCGAGCGGATATTTATGGCCAATAATCTACGTAAATACCCAAAGCAGCGAGCCTAGATTGGAAAGTTACTTTCCAATCTAGGCTCGCTGTAAATATTGAGGTGGCTGAGAGGTCCTTTTGTCCCAGCTTTTTTGATAGGCTTATTGATTATATTTGTCAGCGAACCCACTTAAACGCATAATAAATTTAACAATTTCTACCACCACCACAATTGAGAGGGCGGCTGCGACAACAATTCCCCATTGTCCAGCTGTTAAAGCATGAACATCAAAGAATTGACTGATACCAGGAATTAATACAACACCTAAAAGCATTGCTCCGGATACTAAGAAGGCTAAGTTTAGCCACTTGTTGTCAAAAGGATTACGGCTGAATAGGGAAGCGAAAACGGATTTGACGTTATATGAATGGAATAGTTGGATTAAACCAAGTGTAATGAAGGCCATAGTCTCAGCAAGAACGTGTCGTTCCTCTCCTATTAAGGATGTTTGCATTGGGCCTTCAGCAGCATACCAATATACGAATAGCGTAATTAAAGCTTCTAGAATCCCTTGATAAAGGATAGAGGGTGCCACCCCAAAGGATAAGAAAGAATCTTTTTTAGTACGTGGACGGTGTGACATTACATCAGACTCTGCTTTCTCCATACCTAATGCGATAGCAGGGAAGACATCCGTTACTAAGTTAATCCACAGGATATGAATTGGTTCTAAAATCACCCAACCGAATAAAGTGGCTGTAAATAAAGTGATCACCTCTCCAAGGTTAGCAGAAAGTAAGAACTGAACAGCTTTTTGGATATTAGCAAATACTTTTCGTCCTTCTTCGACTGCTACAACTATGGTTTGGAAATTATCATCAGCTAAGACCATGTCTGAAGCACCCTTAGAGACTTCTGTACCAGTGATACCCATACCGACACCAATATCTGCTTGTTTAAGAGATGGCGCATCATTAACTCCATCACCGGTCATTGAGACAACGGCATCATTGGCTTGCCAAGCACGGATAATACGCACTTTATGCTCTGGTGAAACCCTAGCATAAACTGAGTAATTTCCAACTTCTTTAGCTAACTGATCGTCTGTAATTTCATCTAATTGGGCTCCGGTCATTACGTGACGTTCATTTTCGCTGTCATTTGGGTCTAAGATAGTTAAACGTTCAGCAATGGCCTGAGCAGTCATTGCGTGGTCTCCTGTGATCATGACAGTACGAATACCAGCCATACGCGCTTTTTCAATAGAAGCTTTGGCTTCTGTTCTTTCTGGGTCAATCATACCGACTAAACCAGTGAAAACTAGGTCCTTTTCTAAGGTTTCCGTTGTAACTTCAGCGGGAATCTCATCAATTATTTTATAGGCACCTGCTAAAACTCTTAATGCTTGCCGACCTAATTTAGCATTGACTTCTATAATTTCTTCTCGATCAGCCTCAGTCATTGCAGTAACTTCTTGGGCTTTTTGAATAGAGCTTGAGCGCTTAATTAATTGATCAGGAGCTCCTTTAACAAAGACTAGATAACGGCCATCATCGGTCTCATGAATGGTTGACATTAATTTACGGCCTGAATCAAAAGGAATTTCCTCTACTCGAGGGAATTGTCTTAATTGTCCTTTGAGATCCATCCCATGGTCTAAGGCGTATTGAATGAGGGCTGTTTCAGTAGGGTCACCGTTGACATTTCCTTGAGCATCGACTTTAGAGTCATTAGGGAAAGCGAAAGAGCAAATAAATTTACCATTATTATCAAGTGGATCTTGAGCATAATGCAATTGACCATCATAATAAACCTTTTCAACAGTCATTTGATTCAGTGTTAAAGTACCGGTTTTGTCTGAACAAATAACCATAGTTGATCCTAAAGTTTCAACAGCAGGAAGAGTTCTTACCAAGGCATTTCTGGCAGCCATGGTTCGCGTGCCTAAAGATAGAATAATGGTTGAAATAGCAGGTAAGCCTTCTGGAATAGCGGCAACTGCCAATGAAATAGAAACTAATAACATTTGAATTGGCGAGAATCCTTTAAGAAAGACACCAACAATAAAAGTTATGATAGCGATTGCGATAATTAAATAGGTAAGTGTTTTACCCAATTTTTCTTGGTCTTTTTGAAGTGGAGTGAGCTGCTTTTCCGTCGAAGACAACATGGCTGCAATATGTCCAACTTCTGTATCCATCCCTGTGTGAGTGACGATTCCTAAAGCGCGCCCATAGGTAATATTGGTTGAAGAGAAAGCCATATTGGATCGATCACCAATCCCAGCTTCTTTTTCAATAACCGCTTCGGCATGTTTTTCAACTGGAACAGATTCGCCAGTTAGTGCCGCTTCTTCGACTTTTAAGGAATTGGTTTCAACTAAGCGTATGTCCGCAGGAACGATGTCACCAGCTTCTAAACTAACTACATCACCAGGAACAAGTTCAGTTGATTTGATTTTCATATATTCTCCATCGCGTAATACGTTGGCTTCAGGTGAAGACATATCACGCAAGGCGTTAATGGCATCTTCGGCCTTAGCCTCTTGGAAAACTCCAAGCACTGCATTTAATAGGACAACAATCAGAATAATAATTGAATCAGTTGGTCCTTCTCCCTCCATATATCCAACAAATGCAGATATGACAGAAGCAACTAACAGAACAATGATCATAAAATCTTTAAATTGGTCCACAAATTTTTGTAGAAGAGACCTTGTTTCTTCTTCTTTCAAGGTGTTTTCACCGTATTGCTCCAAACGCTTTTTTACTTCTGTTTGACTTAATCCGCTCTTAATATCGGTATCTAATTCGCTTATAATCTCTTGATTTGATTTAGTATAAGCAACAAAATCTTTGCTAGACATCCACTTTCCCCCTTTAATTTAACGTGTTTATAAGATTGACTTCGAATAGAAAAAAGACTCATGCCACTTGGGCAACACAAAGCTGCGCTCAATGGCATAAGTCTCACTATTTCAGACTGTACCAGTAGTAAAACTACTTAACGTTGTTGATACAGCCAAGATATCATCTATCTTAAGTTACTCCCTTATGAACATCTAGCTAAATTATAATCAATAGCACATTTTTATGCAAATTTTTTTGTAAAGATAGTCAAAGTTTTAAATCAGGAGTAGTTGTCAAATTTGAAGAAAGATTGATGAAATTTAGTAAAAACCTTTATAAATTTTGATAATTAAGCATTCTAAGGTCGTTGGCTCTTGATTTATGGTAAAGTATAATTGTAGACGAAACATAGTATTTAAGGAGGTTATCAAGATGTTTAAGAGAAAAAATATTTTATCATTTGTTTTAGTGAGCAACCTATTGGCAGCACCAATATTTCAAACCCAAGAAGTTTTAGCTCAAGTTGAAACGCAAGCACAAGAAAATTTTGTAGAGCCTACTTTTAATATTTTTTTACAAGTAGATGAGAATATCCCCCAAGCTCAAAAAGAGATTTCCTATGATATTATTGATATAGCAAGTCAAGAGGTTGTTTATTCTTATCGTAGTGACAATACTGAACAGCAACCAATTGAATTGACTGCTGGTGAATATATCTTCCGTTTATATGATGACGGGAAGTTTCAAAGGGGAGGACAATCAGTTCGACCTTATCAAGTTCAAATCGTTCAAGAAAAACAAGAGAAGGCTGATGAAATTGCTGAGGATTCAGGAGAAATTGTTGAGTTGGCCGATCAAACGATAGTATATGATTATGCCTTTACAATTGACGGCAATTATTTAGAAACACCTCCGATTTTTAACATTTATTTAGTCGGTGATCAAGTTCAAAACCCTCAAGT
The DNA here is from genome assembly GCF_050409585.1 of Facklamia sp. P9177. NCBI lineage: Bacteria > Bacillati > Bacillota > Bacilli > Lactobacillales > Aerococcaceae > Facklamia > Facklamia sp. P9177. The sequence goes on along the minus strand of NZ_JBNUPE010000007.1, from coordinate 70,382 downwards.
ACCAAAGATTGAATCACCAACTGCAGACAGTAGTCAAGAAGCTGATAATAGTGAAGAAAACAGTCAAACAGAAGTTGCTGACGAATTAGGAAACGTTAATGTAATTCTTAAGGATAGTGTGGGTAATGTCGTTCCGAATGTAGGAATAGTGATCAATGGGCAGGAAGTTTTAACCGATGAACAAGGGATCGCTCAATTTCAAGAAGTTCCTACTGGTAACTATGTAATGAAATTTGGTCGATTACCAGAAGCAATGTCAGGATATGAAATTGAAGAAAATGTTGAGATTTACTCAGGTCAAACTTACGACTTTCCTTTGACATTGTCAGGTGTTATCGAAGATTCAACAACTTCTCAAACAACTGTAGAAGCTAAAGCTGATTTACAAATCGAAGTATATGATCAAGAGGAAGCACCGGTTGAAGGAGTTAAGATTGAATTGACCAAACGGGATGATCCTCAATTTAAACAAGAATTAGTATCCGACCAATTAGGTGTCGCTCAAGCTTCTGATATTCCCACTGGCAATTACCAATATCAAGTAATCGAAACACCGGAAACACATTCAGCTCAAGGAACATTATTAGAAACACAAGTTTCTGCTAATGAAGAAAATCGTCAAGTAATTGGTATTACCAAGTTAGACCAAGTTGGTCAACTGAATATCTTAGTTACCGATACTCAAGGTCAAGCAATTCCCCAAGCTGAAGTTCAAGTGTTAGACCAAGTTTATACGACTGATGACAATGGCTCTATCTTTATTGATTCATTGCCAGTGGGTGATTACGATGTTACCTTGGTGACGACTTCAGGAAATGCTGATTTAGAGTCCAATGTTCAAAGGGTTGAAGTTTCAGTTAATCAGCCTACTGATTTAACATTTGAAATAGAAGAGCCGACTACAACAATGGAACCGACTACAACTGCTGAACCTACTACAGAAGAGCCAACTACGACGACACAGGATCCCAAAGCGGTTTTGACGATTAAAGTTCAAGATCAAAAGGCTGAAGCGGTAGAAGGTGTGAGCATACGCTTAATCAATACTGAAGATGGCCAAGAACAGGAAATAACGACTGATAGTCAAGGTCTAGCCTCAGCTAGTGATCTTGCTCTAGGTAACTACCAATACCAAGTCAGTCAAACCCCTGAAGGATATGTAGCCCAAGGCAATCTAATAGATGTAGCTGTAGAAAATGAAGCGCCAGAGTTACAAGCTGTGACTATTCAAAAAGAAGCTGAGGTGGGTCAAGTTTCAATAGCTGTCAGCAATAGTCAAGGTCAAGCTGTTGCAAATGTGCAAATGCAAATTGGCGAGTTGACTGTTGAAACTAACAAGAATGGAATAGCTTTAATTGAAGAAGTGCCTGTAGGCAGTTATGAAGTCCAGTTTGTTTCTATTCCTGAAGTTTACCGTGCAGATCAATTCTCTCCAGAAACGATTGAAGTGGTTGCAAACCAAAAAGTTGAACTAGCTTATCAGTTGGAAGAAAATGTTACGACTGATGAGCCTTCAACTACGCCAGAGCCGACAACCACAACTGAAGAAGTGATTACATCAATAGAGCCAACAACTACGACACTAGCATCAACTACACAAGAGTCAACTACCACAACTGTTGAGGAAACGACTGTTACCGAAGAAGCGACCGTTCCTGAAATGGTCTTTAAGGACTTAGAAAATGGAGGACAAGTCCTCTTAACCAAGGCAGACGCTAAAAATGTGGAGAAGGTTCTTATTCAAAAAGTTGATTTAAATGCCGCTAATCTCCCTTCTGAATTGAAAGGTAAAGATTTTGTAGCTTATGAAATCAAAGCTTTTAATCAAAACGGTAGTGAAATAAAATTGGAAAATCCAACAATAATCAAACTTCCTACCCGTCCAATTAATAGTCAACTTTTAGCCATGAAAGTTATGGGCCAACAAGTTGAAGGATTAAAAGTACGCCTTAACCGAGAAACAGCCACTGTTGAAAGCAAAGGCCTTGGTATTGTAGCCTTAGTATACAAAGACGCCAAAACTGATCAATCAACAACCACTCAAACTCAAGAGGATGGGAAAGCAGTTGTTGTTAAAAAGTCAACCGATCGTAAAGAAGCTGAAAAAGGCAATTTACCAACAGCTGGTGAAACAACTTCAAAAGTGATTTACTTAGTCGCAGGCATTTTAGTAGTTGGGGGAGCACTACTGATTGCACTAAGAAAAAGAAATCAATTGGAAGACAAATAGATTTTTGAAAACAATCCCTAATATTTTTAGGGGTTGTTTTTTGTGTCTAACAAATCTAATAAATGTTAGATAATTGGATGATGAGTAAATAAGAGTATGCTAAAATTGAGAGTGTGAATAGTAGAGGAGGCTTAACATGGATACACAACTTATGTTTGGATACGGCTCACAAGCGGTTGGATTAAGCTTAGACAAGTTGAATCGACATGGTCTTATAGCGGGAGCGACCGGAACGGGTAAAACGGTTACCTTAAAAGTTATAGCTGAACAGCTAAGTTTAGCTGGCATACCTGTATTTTTATCAGATATTAAAGGCGATTTGATATCTTTGGCTGAGATGGGTAGTTCTCAAGCATTTATTGAAAGATTACAAGCCACTCACTATGAAAATTATGATAATCAAGCTTTTCCTATCGAACTGTGGGATGCCCATGGGCAATCAGGGCTGCCACTGAGAGTTACTGTTTCCGAAATGGGACCCATTTTATTAGCCAACCTATTAGGTTTAAATGAGACACAAACTAGTATTTTGAATGTGGTTTTTTCGGTAGCAGACGAAAAAGGGCTTTTATTGATTGACTTAACAGATTTAAGAGCAATGCTAAATTTCGTAGGCGAACATGCCAAAGAATTAAGCGGTAGTTATGGGAATATTTCCAAAGCATCCATTGGTGTTATTTTGCGCAGTATTGTAGTTTTAGAACAGCAAGGAGCTGATGCTTTTTTTGCTGAGCCTAGTCTAGAGATTGAAGATTTATTAAGGGTAGATGAATCAGGAAAAGGCATTATAAACATTTTGAATGCCAGCAAGCTCTATCAAACTCCCACACTTTATGCCATGGTCTTGTTAGCACTCCTAGGAGAGCTCTTTGACAGTCTTCCGGAAGTGGGCGATTTAGCTAAACCTAAAATGGTTTTCTTTTTTGATGAAGCCCATGTTTTGTTTGATGGAACTCCGAAGGTGCTGGTTGAAAAGATAGAATTGATGGTTCGCTTAATTCGCTCCAAGGGGGTAGGCATCTTTTTTGTCACTCAAAACCCTATGGACCTTCCAGACAGTGTGTCTTCACAATTAGGCAATCGAATTCAACATGGCTTAAGAGCATTTACACCAAAGGAACTTAAAGTGGTCAAAGCAGTGAGTCAAACTTTCCGACAAGCAGAATCTTCAGCTGTTGATTTGGAAAAAGTGCTCCAAGCGTTAGCCACCGGAGAGGCTGTTGTTTCTACTCTAGATTCAAAAGGCACACCAAATGTTGCTGAACGAGTTATGATTTATCCTCCGATGAGTAAGTTGGGCCTTGTTGACCCTCAAACTATTTTGAAGACGATTAACCACTCACAACTCTTAGATAAATATAGTGAAACAATTAATCGTGAGTCTGCTCACGAACAATTAAATCAAGCTATGCAAGAAACACAAGAAGAAATGATTAAATCGATTGATGGCAAAGCAGAGGACCTCTCAACCAACCAACGCATTAAAGAGCTGGAAGCAGAATTAGCTAAACAGCTTAAGAAGTCAGGCAAAACAGCTTCAAGACGGACGGATTCAAATTTTGACCGCTTTACTAAAAATATGATGAGTCAGGTTGGTCGCGAGATAGGCCGAGTTATCACACGTTCGATATCTGGTATGTTCAAAAAGTAGACTTTAGCGATTAATAAAGGATGATGATTCTTAAAAAAATGTTATAATCAGTAGGGATGCAATATGATAAATGTTTAACACTTTATTCTAGCAATAATTAAAAAGGAGCATTAATTTCTATGACATTAAAACTCATCACTATTGACCTTGATGAAACACTCCTCAGGACTGACAAGACTTATGATCGGGATCGCTTTAACCGCGTTCTGAAACGGTTAAGAGAAGCAGGAGTGATCGTGGCAATTGCTACTGGTAATTCTTATCAGAAAATTGCAGATTACTTTGAAGAGTCTGTCTGGCCGGACTTATATTTTGCTTGTGATAATGGTAATTACATTGTCAAGAATGATCAGACCTTAAAGAAGATTGGCATTCCATATGAAGGTTTTACCCAAATTATCGACTTTTTAGATGAATTTCAAGCCTATTCTCCCGTTTTAGGATTAGGCGATGCGGCTTATTTTAGAGACACTAAGGGACCATTATTTGATTTCATTTCACGCTACGCTAAAGATGTAAACTACATTCCTCAATTTTCTGAACTGCCTGAAGATTCTGTTGTAACAAAAATTGCGATTGCGACACAAGATACGCTTGACCGCAATAAAGTCTTAGCTCGTATAATCAACGAGCGTTATCAAGAAGTTACTGCAGTTACTTCAGGAGATGGATGGGTAGATGTATATAATAAAGAGGGTGGTAAAGGCAGCGCCTTGCTTTATTTACAAAACAAATACAATATTAAAGCTGAGGAATCGATGGCCTTTGGTGATTCTTTGAATGATGAAAGCATGATGGCTCAAGTCCACTACAGTATAGCAATGGATAATGCCGATAAAGACTTGGCTATGCAATGTCGCTATAAAATCGGAAATAATAATGACCAATCAGTTATTTGTGTGCTAGAAGATTATATACAATCATTTGAATTAGACTTTTTAGAAAAATACCGTACAATTAAAGAATAGTAGGTTGATTAAATGGTAAAGAGAACGCAAAAGAAAAACATCAAGAACAGAATGGACGAGATGGCTCAAATTGACGCTTTCTTAATTCCGGCTCATCAAGCAGAAATGTATAAAGTTTTAAGACAAGCAGTAGCCGAAGAAGCCATTGAATATTGGCGAGCAAAATATCCTCAGGTTTCTCGTATAAAGGATAATCCTGATGAAGGCGAGGCTATTCAAATTAAAAATGCTGAGGATCAAGAAGTTTTTCGTTTCTATCTTAATCCTTCTAATATTTCTCAAGCGCAAAAAGCAAGAGATAAAGATCAACTGGATAAGTTTTTAATCAAATTTGAAAATATAGACAAAAATTCCCCACCAATGGTTTAATCAACGGTGGGGTTTATTATTATACCTTCATTTTCAGAGCTTCTTGATAAATTGAAAATAGCTGTCGACCAATTTGAGGAAGGTCGCGTTCGATGGCAATTTCATAGGCTTTTTCTACTAATGAAGGGAGTTTGCCTTCATAGGCTAGTTGAATTTTTTCTTGAAAGGCTTTAAGGTCTATAGCTTTATGAACATTCACACCGTCTTCCAGCCAACCATCAAATACAGGGATATCACGCACAATAAAATCTGTTTTCATGGCGCAAGCTTCAATTGCAGGAATACCTTCAGTTTCTTCAAAAGTCGGGAAAATATAAAGATTGCTCGCTAACAAACCGGCCCGTATATCTTCATTAGGTACATAACCAGCAAATTTTAAGTTAGGTAATTTCGTAGTGACAGCCTTTTTTATTTCATCCGGTACATAGCGCAAGTCAAGATAGCCAAACCAAATAAATTGAATGTGAGGCATCCGTTTGGCTAATTCAACAAAGTCAAGAATCCCTTTGCGTTTTAAGTATAGTCCAATCCCCATTACAACAAAATCATCAGGCTGATAGTCGTACTTTTGACGGAAAACTTTCTTAAGTTTCTCAGTGTCTAGAGGTTGAAATCTAGATAGGTCTATCCCGTTAGAAACAGAATAAATCGGTTGATCGAGACCGTAATTTTCAAGCAGGCTCTTAGAATATGGAGTAGGGGTGATGAGAATATCACCCAAACGGTAACAAGTTAGCAGCCATTGTTTAAAACTAGGTGCTAGAAAATTTGAGAAACGGAAGGAGTTCTCAAAGTCCTCTTTAGTCGAGTGGGCATGATAAATGACTGGAATATTCTTGCGGCGACATTTGGCTGCTAAAAGATAGGATTTAGGGAAGTAGGTATTAATATGTAATAGGTCAAAAGAGTCCTTGGGATTCATGGTATAATCGATTCCCATATATTCCAATGCTTTTTGCTGATGATGAATGGCTTTGCCTAAGCCTGAGCGTTTGATTTGCTCGAGATTGCCTGAATAAAGTAAAACGCGCATCTACTTACCTACTTTCTCTTTTAAAAATCTTAAAAAACTTATTTTTAATGAATGTAATACTTATTTTATCGAACAGGCCCTATTTTAACAAGTTTTACTAAGTCTTGTTAAAGCAATTTAGTCTTTACCAATGATTTGATGTATAATCCAATAGATGAGCAAAGCGACTTTGAGAGGGGGCTTTTTAATGACAGGACATTTTGGTCAAATTTTCTTACTGCCTGGACGCTCGTTACTTGAAAAAGAAATTGAGAGGTTGCAAGTGGATTTATCGCAAGCTGTATTTGAGTATGATGAATTAATTTATAAGGATTGTTTTTATTTAGAAAAGCACTTTTATTTAAATTTTGGGAAAGAATGGCTCAATTTATTAAAAGCTCATTTTCAAGCTGTCTTCTTAGAAAGAAAGTATAGAATAATACGTCTTTATAAGGAAAAGAATCAAAAGCTAAAACTGCAACAGTTAGAAAAAGATTTATCTGTTTATCAGCAGTTAATTATTGAAACGGAAGAAAAGATACAATCAGCAGAACACTCTATCTACGAAGATACTTTAACAGAAGAAGAGGCGCGCTTGATGCGGGGAATGTACCGTCAAATAGTTTCTAATGTCCATCCTCTTCTATATCCTTTACAAACAAAACACCAAGAGTCACTTTATCAAAAAGCCTTGACTGCCTATAAAAGAGATAATAAAGAGATTCTTCAATTGATTTTAGATCATTTAAATGAAGATTATGCTCAAGCGTCTCCATTAAAATTAAGCCAACTAGTCGATGTGAGGAATGCCTTGTTAGTCTCTTTATATGAAAAGAGGAATCAATTGGCCTTAAGACGATCTGATTTTCCCTATCTCATTCGCGATTACGTTCTAAATGATGAATTAGGCGAGAAAATGCGACAAAGTCTGATGCAGAGACGAAGTCAATTTAAGCAAAAAATAAAACAATTGGAGTTAGAAATTGCTAAGTTAAAAGAGAGTTAATCCTCTATTTAGTCCTTTCACTTCAAGACCCAAACTTTTTAACCAAGACCTAAGGTAAATAACAGAGGAGCAATACATGGCAAATAATTTTGAAAAAAACCAACTCTTACAAGCAAGAGTAGAAGATTTAACTCATGAAGGGTTGGGTGTCGCTAAAATTGAGGGCTTTCCATTCTTTATTGAAGGAGCCTTACCGCAAGAAGACATTGAATTTAAAGTCATAAAAATCGGAAAAAAATATGGCTTTGGAAAGTTAGAAAAAGTCGTAAATAAAAGTCCTGACCGAGTAGCCATAACCGATGATATCGGGCGTCAAACGGGAACGATGACCTTACAACACTTGTCTTACGAGGCACAGTTAGCATTTAAAGAAAAGGTTGTGAGAGATGCTTTTGAACGTATTGGGCATTTTAAAGAATTGACCATTCAACCGACTATGGGTATGGATGATCCATGGGGATACCGTAATAAGGCTCAAATTCCAGTTCGGATGGTTAAAAGTAAGTTAGAAACGGGATTCTTTCGAAAAAATAGTCACGACCTCATTCCAGTTGAAGACTACCATATTCAAGATCCCGCTATTGATCAAGCGATTCTAATGGTTCGGGACCTTTTAAGAAAGTACCACATTCCGGCTTATGATGAGCAAGCTCACAAAGGCTGCATGCGTCATTTAATTGTAAGAAAAGGCCATTATAGTGGTCAATTAATGGTCATTTTAGTTTCTAAAGCTAAAAAAATTCCTCAACTTGAAGAATTAATGCAAGAGATGATTAAAAAAATTCCTCAGCTGGTATCAATTATTCAAAATATTAATCCCGCCAAAACAAATGTTATTATGGGAAAAGAGACTTATTGTTTATGGGGAAAAGAGTATTTTGAAGATCAGATGTTAGAGATGACTTTCCGAATATCACCACAATCTTTCTATCAAATTAATACTCCTCAAGCTGAGCGTTTATATCAGCTGGCTATTGCAGCAGCAGAACTAGATGGCAGTGAGACTGTATTGGACGCTTATTGTGGCATAGGCACCTTATCCTTAGCGCTTGCCAAACATGCTCAAGCGGTCTATGCCATGGAAGTAGTGGTTGAAGCCGTCGAAATGGCTGAGAAAAATGCCGAAATCAATCAGATAGATAATGTGCATTTTGAAGCGGGTTTAGCAGAAGATTGGCTAGCAAGATGGAATCAAGAAGCCATTCGTTTTGATGTGGTGACAGTGGATCCACCGCGCAAGGGATTGGATCCTCAGTTTATTGAAAGCTTAGTGGAACAAGATCCAGCTAAGATTGTCTATGTTTCTTGTAATCCAGCTACCCAAGCGCGTGATTGTCAACTACTTGCTCAAGCGGGCTATCAAGTCAAAAGTATTCAACCGGTTGATCTTTTCCCATTCACTAATCATGTGGAGACGGTGGCGTTATTGTCCAAACTAGATGTCAACCAACATATTAAAGTAAAATTAGATATGGATGAGTTAGATGTAACGGCTTCTGAAAGTAAGGCGACCTATGAAGAAATTAAAAATTATGTTTTAAAGAAACACAACATGAAAGTATCTAATCTATATATATCACAAGTAAAGAAAAAATGCGGACTTGAAGTTGGTAAAAACTATAACGTCTCAAAGAAAGAAAATCCTATAGTTCCTAATTGTCCACCTGAGAAGGAAGAAGCGATAAGGGAAGCTTTAGAGTATTTTAAAATGATTTAATGTAAGGATATTAGAAAGCACTTTTGATCTAACAATCAAGGGTGCTTTTTTTATATTAGAAAGACAAGCTAGTGTTTCAAAAGGGCAAGATAAATGATATAATAGACATAGTGTCTAAAATAATAATGAAAATGAATATATATTAAATCAGATAAAAAAAGGAGAGATAAAATGGGAGTATCTTATAGACCTTTATGGATAGAACTAGCCAAAAGAGAAATGGGAAAAGTTGAATTTCAAGAATATGTAGGGATATCAGGAAATTTATTAGCAAAGTTAGGGAAAAATGACTACATATCCATGAGAAACTTAGAACAGATATGTAGGAAGATGAAACTTTCTCCTAATGAAGTAATTGAATTTAAGGAGGAAGTAAATGAGTAAAAAACAATTGGGAGTTGGAACATGTTAAAGATAGAGAAATTACAAGTTAAATATAAAGATTTCACAGCACTAGATATAAGAGAAGAAATACAAATAAATGAGGGAGATAAAGTTGGAATTATAGGAAGCAATGGAGCAGGTAAATCTACCTTGATTAACTGTATTATGGGGTTGACTAAATACAAGGGAAATATAGATACACTCTTAGAGTATAAAGATATAGCAGTCCATTTACAGCAGAATGGATACAACGAATTTGTGGATATTAAAACAATAATCGAAGCCGTTATAAATGATAAAATCAAAGGTAATGAAAAAATAGAAGAGCTAATTGATTTTTTTGAATTCAGAGACTGTCTAAAGAAAAGATTTAAAAAGCTTTCTGGTGGAGAAAAACAAAAATTAACAATAATATTAATACTTATGCAAGATGCAAAATTAACCATATATGACGAAGTAACATCAGGTTTGGATTTTGAGTCGAGAAATAATTTGACAGGTAAACTAAACGAATTATATAAAGATACAGATAAAACAATGTTACTTGTTTCTCACTACTATGAAGAGTTAGAGAATTTAGTAAATAAAATAATTTTACTGGATAAAGGTAAGGTAATTGCCCAAGGTGATGTAAAGTCACTATTCCAAGAATATTGTGGTGAATGTATAATCCTTTTACCGGAAGCTGAAGAAACTAGAAAAATATCTAAAGGGCATAAAATGTTAATAGGAGGAAAAAACACAATAGTTTTAGGGGTCAATAATAAAAGTGAAAAAGAAACTATTATTGAAAAATTAATAGAAAAAGAGATACCTTTTAGTGTGAAATATAATGATATTGAAGTTTTAACATTAAATGCCAAGGCTGCATACTATAAAGAGAGGATATAATGAAAAGAATGAATAATCTAATAAAATATGAATTAAAGAGTCTGTCTAGAAATGGATTCAACTGGGCTTTTGCAATAGTCATGCCTTGTGTTTTGTATTATTTAATATGTCTGTCTGTACTTGAAAGTGTTCCAAACCAAATCTTCAATCAAGTGAAAATAGAAATATTTTTAGGATTCTCTACAGTAATACCACTAGCTGGAGTACTTCTTGGAAATGCAGCAACCTACTCTAAAGAGTATGAAGAAGGAGTCCCTAAGAGAATGATGTTATTTGGGATATCTAAAAAAGATACAATCATTAGTAAATTAGTATCACAAATAGTTTTTATAATAGTAGCTATTGCTATATATACTATATTTGCAATTACAGTGGGACTACAAATTGATAATTTTTTATTGTTTCCAGTAATGTTAGCCCTTTTAATAATTCAAGGAATGGTGGAATTTATATTAGCATATTCCATAGTAAATATATTTAAAAAATTTGGTCCTACTTTTGCGATTAGTATGGGGATCTATTTCTTTATTTTTATAGTTTCTGGGAATATGGGAATAAAAGCAGATCAATTGCCAAAAGCTTTAGCTTTTATTGGAGAAAAGATGTTACCGTTTGTAGAATTTACAAAATTTAATACAAATTTAGTTTTAGGAAATTCTCTAAATTACAAAATGTTAATAATGACAAATCTATCTTTTGCAATCATTGTTTTCTTAATATATTTTGTATCTAAATTAATTAATAAGAGAATGAATTAGGTTAAAAAAAAACAAAAAAACTAAGGATAAACAAATAAATTAGAATTTGTGGAGGTGGCAAATGTATAAAAAGAATATGTGGCTAATAATAGCAAATGTGGTACTTTTATTATCAATGTGTGTATTAATATACATTGTATACGAAACAGGCAATTATGGATATATTGGTATTATTGGTTCTACAATACCTCTTATAATTGCCGGAAATAAATATTACAATAACAAAAAGAGTAAAAAGTAAATTAACAACTTAATATATGCACGAATAAGACGATAGTTTTTGATATGCCCCCTGTCAAGTAGACAGGGGGCATATCAAATTAAAATCTATTGTCTTTTTTTATACCTAAAATTTGGAGGTGAAAGTGTTAAACACAAAAAGACTTAATCAAGTCAAAGATGAGATAGAAAATTTATTAGAAGAAAAGGGAAAATGTGAACTAGAACTTGAGCAATTAAAAAATCAAGAGAAGAAAATCAAAAGACAGATTAGTCAGAAAGAAAGGAAGAAAAGGACAAAAAGATTAATAGAAAGAGGAGCAATTTTAGAAAGTTATATTGAGAAAGCAGAAGAAAAAAGCAATGATGAAATTATTGAAATACTAGATAAAGTTTTTCTGAATATGGATTGAGAGGAAAAAACAACTTAGGAAAAAGGAAGAAGTTTTGAAAGAGAGAATAACATAATCAAGCCCTTAGATTTTCTAAGGGCGCAATTATACACCCTAAAGGGTGTCATTGCGACCTGCGGTGCTTGACCCTTGCAGGGAGCAATGAAAAGGCTAAAGCCTTTATCAGATTTTTCTAAAATACAATTTCATAAAAATATCCATTCGCTTTTTATAGTCAAGGGTAAAATAAACTCGCTATCGCTCGCCCTTGACAATAAAAATTTGAAAAGAATAGTAATCATTAAGCCGACATACTGAAACAAGAAAGTAAGTTTAGTATCGTCGGCTTTTTTTATTGTAACAGGGTCTGCTCCTACCAATAACTCACCACGAGTTTACGAGTGGATTGAGTTATTAAGTAAAGGGTATTTCAAAACTCTCATTCACTAAGTGAAAGTTTAAGATATTTTTTTAAGACCAACACCTAAAACAGGAAAGGAAGTGAGAAGATGCCAGAGAGTTTTCATTTTAATAACTAGGATAGCGCAGAGCTTATTTTATTTGAAAGTGCCAAGAAACATCTGAAAGAACATTTAGGAGAAACCAAACCTTAAGTTATCATTAAATGATAAAAAGAAGTTGGCACTTTGAAGAAAGATATAAAGAACTTTTACAATCAAATCTTAGAAACATAAGAAGCATTTGAACAAGCTGAAAAGTTAAGACTTGTATAGAGCAGATACAAAAATAGAAAGGAAGTAACACAGATTAAGAACAAATATTTGGATCCTTAGAAAAAAACGGAAAGCAAACTTGACATTTATACTGAAATTGATTATACTATATGTAAAGCTAGCTTGTCATTATATGCGGAGGTGGTTTAATTTGAAGAACAGACTTGAGGAAATAAGAAAGAAAAATGGAATAACACAAGAGGAATTAGCCACCATTGTTGAAGTGTCAAGGCAGACGATAGGTTCTTTGGAGAATGGTAGATATAATCCATCAATAATACTTGCATTTAAGATTGCCAGATACTTCGATTTACAAATTGAGGATATATTCATTTATGAGGAGTGAAAAAATGAATAATTAAAAACAAATATTAAATGAATGGAGGATAAAAAATGAAAAGAGATATTAAAAAAGAAATGATTCTAGCAAAAAAGTTATCTATCCTAGTTATTATTATTGGAATATTTTTTGCTTTGAGTGCTGGAATATTGTTTATTAAAAAAGATGTTTTAAAGGTCTTTCCAAGAATGGATATTGCATGGATAGGATTTTTTGTGGTTGCTCTTATTTTATGTATTGGTGGAATAGGCGTACTTTTTGCTACGGGAGATAAACAAAAGTGGATTAATGAAACGGATGAAAGAGAGAGGTTAATAACAGCGGCTTCTTTCATGATAGGGTATTCTATTCAAACTTCTTTGTTGGGGATGGTGTTTTTTCTTTTGACCTTTGCGGGATATTTAAATAAGGTCTCTGCATTTTCTATTCTTGCAGTTATTTTGATAAGTGGTATTGTAGCAGGGATTTATAATTTATATTTACGAAAAGTAGAATAGATAATTAAAAATAATATTTGTTAGAAAACAGTAAAAACAGTAAATCGAAAAAGGGTTTACTGTTTTTTACTTGCATAAAAATATCCATTCGCTTTTTTATAGTCAAGGGTAAAATAAACTCGCTACCGCTCGCCCTTGACAATAAAAATTTGAAATGAATAGTAATCATTAAGCCGACATACTGAAACAAGAAAGTAAGTTTAGTATCGTCGGCTTTTTTTATTTTATCATTTCAAAACGCTCATTCACTAAGTGGAGGTTCAAAAGATTTATTAAGACCGACACCTAAAACAAGAAAGAGAAAATAAAAAATAGAGAGGAGGGAAAGTATGGCAGAGAGTTTTCATTTTAATATTTCTATGGTAAGTAGAGGAAAGGGGAAGTCAGCAGTTGCTAGCTCTGCATATATATCAAGAGAGAAAATAACCAATCAATGGGACGGAGTAACCCATAATTACCAAAACAAAAAAGACTTAATCTACAAGGAAATATTCTTACCTGAAAATGCAAAAGAAGAGTTTAAAGACAGAGCAAGTTTATGGAATAGTGTGGAACTAAATGAAAAAGCAATCAATGCTCAACTGGCAAGAAGTTTTATCATAGCCCTACCAAAAGAATTAAGTATTGAAGAAAACAAGAAGCTTATTACAGAATTTATTGAAAGTAATTTTGCATCACGAGGAATGATAGCAGACCTTGCTATTCATGATGAAAGTGATGAGGGAAACCAGAATATTCACGCCCATATTATGACAACCGTAAGACCACTAAATGAAGATGGATCATGGGGGCAGAAAAGCAAAAAAGAATATGTCTTTGATGAAAAGGGGGAGCCAGTTTTAACCAAAAGTGGCAAACAAAAAACAAGAAAGATTGAACTTACTGATTGGAATAATAGGGGCAATGCTGAAAAGTGGCGAGAGAGTTTTGCAAGTCTATGTAATAGATACCTAGCAGAGAAAAACATTGAAAAAAGAGTTGACCATCGTTCCTATGAAAGACAAGGACGAGATGAAATACCCACCATTCATATGGGAGCAAGTGCTTCTGCCTTAGAAAGACAAGGTATAGAAACAGAAAAAGGAAATATCAACCGAGAGATAAAAAAACATAACAGCTTAGTCAAAGAAATCAAAACAAGATTAACCGAGATCAATTCGTGGTTAGGAAGTTTAATCGGCAAACTACAAGAGAGATATGACCAGTACAAAGAAGATAAAAAAGAAGAACTGGAGAACAAGGCAGAGCTTTTTAATCTCTATGAATACATCTCAATTTACCATGATATTCAAGTTGATAAAAGAAAATATCTAAATAGGTATGGTAGAGAAAAGAAAGGGTTAGCCGACTTAAAAAGATTTGCTAGTGCAAGAGTATATCTTCAAAACAACAACCTAGAAACCATAGCAGACTTACAGGGTAAAATATCTAGCCTACAAAGTAGAAATAGGAAAGTATCAAAGGAAATAAAAGCCAAGACAGAAGAAATAGATAAGCTGAATAAGTGCCTAGTCTATGCTGATATTATCCGTAAAACAAAACCAGTCTTTGATAAGTGGCAAGGAAAGAAATTATTCAAGGAAAATTACTATCAAGACCATAAGGAGATAATAGACAAGTATAAAAGAGTAAGAACCTATTTAGAAAAGCAAACAGGCTCATCAGCTATAAAACCTAAAGAGTGGAAAAAACAAGTTAGACAATTAGAAGATGAAATAGAAAGGCTGAACAAGGTAAAGACTGATATTAAAGATGAATTTTCAAAGATTAATCACATTAAGTATGCAGTAAAAATAGTCAATGATGATTATGGGATTGACCTATCCATTGAAATTGATAAGGCAATAAAGAGGGGAGAAAAGCCAAGTATCATTGAACAGATTAAGAAATTTGAAAAACAACAAGAAAAAGATGATAGATACAGACAAAAAGCAAGGGAGAAATATCAAAGGAATGAAGAAAGATAAGCACCGTTTAGAAAATAAAAGATGAAGTCCTAAATCAGGACAACACAAAAGAGAAAAAATAATAAGAAATTAGAGGGCTGAACGAAATGTTTAGCCCTTATAAATTTAGGAGGAGAAATGGCAGAAAGAAGAATGATATCAAAATCTGTTGTTCAATCAGATGTTTTTTTAGAAATGCCTTTATCCTCACAAGCTCTATACTTGCACTTAAATATAAGTGCAGATGATGATGGTTTTGTTGGAAATCCAAAGACAATTATAAGAATGATTGGAGCAAGTGAGGACGATTTTAAGATATTAATAGCAAAAGGCTTTGTTATTATATTTAAAAGTGGTGTTTTAGTCATAACCCATTGGAAGATAAACAACTATATTAGAAAAGATAGATATAAGCCTACAATGTATGTAGAAGAAAAGGAGCAACTTCAAGAAATAATCAATGGAGCATATATAAAAAGCACTGGTTGTCATTTGGTTGACCAACGGTTGACAAGTGGTCGACCTAGTATAGGGGAGAATAGATTAGGTAAGGTTAGTTTAGATAAGGGTAGAGGAGAAAGAGAAAAAACATCCACTCTCTTTTATGGTCAATTTAAAAATGTTAAGTTATCAGAAGAAGAATATAAAAAACTAGAGGAAGAGTTAAAAAAAAACACTCAAACCATGATAGATAAGTTATCAAGGTATATGGAAAGTAGTGGTAAGGACTATAAGAACCACTATGTAACAATCCTTAACTGGTATGAAGAAGATAAGAATAAACTTATGAATAAATCAGATAAAAGAAAAACTACATCTAACTATGATGATAGTCCTAGCATATAAGAGGGTGGACAGGTCTTTTTAGATGAGTTAATAGAAAAGATGATTAATTCTATAGGGAAGAATAAAAAAGCCATTAAATAAGCTTCCACCATTTAACAAATGAAAATCAATAAGAAATACAAGGCGATTAGAAAAGTAAAAAATTCTAGTCGCTTTTTTATTACCACAAAGGGAGTAACGAAATGTTACCCCCTTATTTTTATAGGAGGATAAAATGACAGATAAAAATACTAAGACCATAAAAATCAAAGGAGTTAATTTTAAGTACAATCTTGATAGGGATTATGAAAAAGAGGGTCATGTTTACTGTAAGTCTTGTAATGAGCAAGTAGACGGACAAGTAATGGACTTTATAAATAAAAAGATGATATTTAGAAGAGCCTGTAAATGTGATAGGGAAAGAGAAAAACTTGAAAAAGAAAGACAAAGAGCCTTAAAGGTGGAAGAAATTAAAAGAAGATGTTTTGTAGAAATAAGTCAAAGCAAATATACCTTTAGAAACTCTGATGAACTCATAGATAAAGACCTAATCAGAAAGGCGAGAAACTATGTAGATAAATTTGAAGAAATGAGAAAGGACAATATCGGATTAATCATCTATGGAGGAGTGGGAAGTGGAAAAACCTATCTTACTTGTTCCATAGTTAATGCTATCATTGAAAAATACCTTTATGAATGTAAAGTTATCAACTTTTCTCAAATACTAAATGATTTACAAAAAGGTGGCTTTAACCTTGATAGAAATGAATATATCAATAGTCTAGTCAGTAAGACCTTATTAGTCCTTGATGATTTTGGAATAGAAAGGGATACAGAATATGCCCTAGAACAAGTCTATAATGTGATAAATGCAAGGTATCAGAAAAGTAAACCGACTATTATAACAACAAATATAGACTATAGAGAGCTAGAAAGGGAACAAGAAAACCTAATGTTAGCAAGAATTTATTCAAGAATAATAGAAATGGGAGTACCCTTAAAAGTAGATGGCAAGGACAGACGAAAGGAAAAACGAAAAGAAAAGATAAAAAAAGCAAAAAATTTAATAGACGACTAAGAGCGACTAGAAAAGTAAAAAACTCTAGTCGCTTTTTCTATTACCACAAAGGTAGTAAGAACGTCATATCCTATTTTTCAGAACGAAATAACAATCTTAAAAGTCTCAATGTAGTCTCAAAAGAGTATCAAACTTCAAAAAAAGCGGTCCAATAGGGTCATTTTTTCACTTTATAAAGTAGAGGGGTTAATTATTGAAAGATTTACTTCGAAAAAGAAAAGCAAAACTCATTACAGGAAAATAATAAATTTCACTTTTAAAAAGTTTTTGCTGAATTTGGTTACCAAGCACCTTGCTTTTTCACTCTATAAAGTAGAGAGGTTAATAACCAAAAGAATTAATTGTAAATTTTAAAGAAAAACTCCTTGTGGGAGAATAATAATTTTTACTCCATAAAGTAGATGGACTTTTACTCTCTTTGATCTTTGACAACTGAATAGACCACAACGAGACGTTATCCATTTAAGGAGCATGAGCTTATTTACGCCTAGACCTTCCTGCTGAGTAATCGGTTTAAATGAATACTAGAAAATTCTAAGGATAGAAGGAAGCAAGCGATAAATAAATGAGTTTAATTAAGGCGTGGAAACCTTAAGCGATGATTTAAGTGGTGATAATGATACTTCTACAGTTGACGCTGGCCTATCTAGAACAGGGGCAGAGGTGAGATGCCTATGTAGCAATTCCATTGCACTCGTTTATGTCATAAAACTAAATAATTCGCAAACAAGAAAGGAGGTGAGAGATTGGAGTATCAATGGAATGGATTAGCTAACTTATTAGCGGATTTAATTGGAAAATATGCTGAAGATTTGGATGTTAATAATTTGCCTAATCCTCTTCCAATTACTTCCGATAATGAAGATGAAATAAAAGATATAAATTTTACAAAACTATCGCAGGAAAAAGGATTTAAATGATATAATAGTCGTGAGATAAATATCCAAACTATTTTAAGAAAGCGAGGTTTTGTATGAAAAAAGAGAAGAAAAAAGTTTATATTTACACAAGAGTTTCAACCACCTTACAAATAGATGGATATTCTTTAGAGGCTCAAAAAGCTAAGATGAAAGCATATTCTGATTTTAACGACTATGAGGTTGTTGGCGAGTATGAAGATGCGGGAAAATCAGGTAAATCCATTGAAGGTCGTGTCGCCTTCACACAAATGATGGATGATATCAAGTCTGGTAAAGATGGTGTTTCCTTTGTCCTTGTTTATAAGCTATCCAGATTTGCAAGAAATGCGGCTGATGTTTTATCTAGTTTACAAATCATGCAAGACTTTGGTGTAAATTTAGTTTGTGTTGAAGATGGGATTGATTCCTCAAAAGATGCTGGAAAGCTTATGATTTCTATTCTTTCAGCTGTTTCTGAAATTGAAAGAGAAAACATAAGAATTCAGTCAATGGAAGGTAGATTGCAAAAGGCTAGAGAAGGTAAATGGAATGGTGGCTTTGCTCCATATGGATATCAGCTTGTTGATGGTGAGTTAAAGATAAATGAAGATGAAGCATTTGCTATTCGAGTAATTTTTGATAAGTATGTTAACACAACTATGGGAGCCAATAGTATAGCAAGATATCTTGATAATCAAGGTATAAAAAAGATTCCTAGACAAAATGGAAAAAATCCTCTTTTTAGTGCAAGCCTTATAACTCGCATTATTAAAAATCCAGTCTACAATGGCAAAATTGCTTATGGTAGAAGACGTACAGAAAAGAAACATGGAACACGTAATGAATATCAACTAGTAGAACAAGATGATTATTTGGTAGCTGATGGTATTCACAAAGCAATCATAAGTGATGAAATATGGGAAGCAGCTCAAATTAAAATCACAAGCCAAGCAAAGAAATATGAATATTTACATAAGCCTAGAGGAACAACAACTCATTTATTATCTGGATTAATTAAATGTCCTATTTGTGGTGTTGGCTTATTGGGAAATAAGAGTGTTAAGTACAAAAAAGATGGCACAAAATATAAAGACTTTTTCTATTATGGATGTAAGCATAGAAAAAAAGTCCGTGGTCATAAATGTACTTTCAATAAGCAAATTCGAAAAGAAATATTAGATGGAGCAGTAGTTGAAGTGATTACCAAGTTAGTAAGTAACCCAAAATTTGCTCGTCTAATGCAAGAAAAAATTAACATGAAGGTTGATACAAGGAATATAGATAATGAGATAGAAAATTACGAAAACGAGCTGAGAAAAAGTAACTTGTTAAAATCAAAAATCTTAGAAGATTTAGATAAATTAGATGTTGAGGATAAGTATTATAGTCGGATCAAAGAGGATTTCGAAAATAGGTTATATAAAGCATATGACAAAATTGAAGTGATAGAGAGAAGTCTTATAGATTCAAAAGCGAAAAGAAGAAATATTGAAGCTGAAAAATTAACAGGGGATAATATATATAAGATATTGATTTACTTTGATAAATTATATGAACTTATGAATGATGAAGAACGAAGAAAACTTATGGAAGTTCTTATTGAAGAGATTGAAATATATCAAGAGAAGCAACCAAATGGACAATGGTTAAAATCTATTACTTTTAAGCTTCCAATCATTGAGGAAGATACATTAATAGGTTTGGACAATGGACACCATGTTGAGACGGTAGCTTTATTAACAAAACTCAATAAATAAGATTTTAAACCAATGAAATTAAGAGCTGGTCCAATTTTCTTCAATAAGGAATTGGAACAGCTCTTTTTTATATGAAAAGTATAAATTGTATTAAATAATAAATAATACAATCAAATTAAAGTTTTTTAAAACGATCTTCGATTATAATCCTTTCGTCTTACTTCTATAATTAAGCTATAAAGAAAAAATACATTTTTGAAAGGAAAACATTATGATAGGAGAAAACATTTTACTCAGTTCCGTGTTTGTTGCCGGATTATTGTCATTTTTTGCACCCTGTACCTTCCCCTTAATTCCAGTCTATATTGGTTTTATGACGGATGAAGCAGGAGAATATCAAAAATTAAAAATTGGCAAGTTCGAAATCAATAAGGGAGGCATTATTAAAACCATGTCCTTCGTATTAGGACTTTCAACCAGTTTTATTATTTTAGGTTTTGGCGCAGGATGGTTAGGCCAAGCCCTAAATAATTCTTCCATTTTAATCTTTGCAGGCTTTTTAGTTTTTTTACTGGGTGTCCACCAAATGGATATCATCCACTTTAAAAAACTGGATCGTATGCGTGGAATACAAGTGAATGTAAAACAGAAAAAAGCCTTAGGAACCTATCTGATGGGTGTTTCCTTTAGTCTTGGCTGGACACCTTGTGTAGGACCAATATTAGGAGCTGTTTTAGTCACTTCCGCCAGCGGAGACACTCAATTTTACGGAGCCTTCTTGATGTTAATTTACTCATTAGGGCTAATGATTCCCTTTTTGATTATGGCGATTCTATCCACTTATATGTTAGACCGTGTTAGCTTTTTCAAAAAACATCTGGTAACCATCAAACGAACAGGTGGCTTCTTGGTAATGATAATGGGAATCGTCCTAATGACCAATCAACTTCCCAACTTAGTCGCTTATTTTAATAACTTATTCAATTAGGAGGAAATGAAATGAAAAGATTTATATTATTACTAGCTGTCGCTTCAATCGCAAGTGGTTGTGCCTTAGCTTCCAACCAAGAGACTACAGATGGCGAATCGAACAATTCAGCCCAAGAGCTTAAAAAGACAAATAAAGTTTCAGAGGATTCAAGCATATCTTCAAAAAGAGAAAGTGCTTATGATTTCACCTTAAAAGATTTAAAGGGAAAAGATTATTCTTTAGCAGAACAAAAAGGCAAGCCAGTTTATGTCAAGTTTTGGGCATCCTGGTGTCCGGTTTGTTTAGCTGGCTTAGAAGATTTAAATACTTTAGCTGGTCAAGAAAATGACTTTGAAGTTGTAACGATTGTTTCTCCTGGTTATAACGGGGAGAAAAACAAAGAAGATTTTATGGAGTGGTTTAATTCGCTAGAATACAATAATATGAAAGTACTTTTAGATGAAGAGGGTCAGACCTTTGCTAATTATGGAGTACGTTCAATGCCAACTAATGCCTTGATTGATAGTCAAGGGGTGCCAGTAAAGATTATTCCAGGTGAAATTCGCAAAGAAACATTAACTCAATTGTTTGAAGCCTTAGCAAAGGAGAATTAAGATGAAAAAGATATTCGTTTTATTGGCGTTTGCCCTATTTTTAGTCGCTTGTTCACAAGTGAGTTCTAACAATAAAGTGAATGACAGTAAATTAGCTGAAATTGACGCCATATTGGATCAAGAGAAAGCTAAAAGCAAAGTGAACCCTAACAAAGACATCGATTATTCTTCTGCTGATTTGAAAAAAATTTATTTAGCCGGTGGCTGTTTCTGGGGTGTTGAAGCCTATATGGAAAGAGTCTACGGTGTTGCAGATGTAATCAGTGGCTATGCGAATGGAAACAAGAGGGAAGTAAGTTATGAAGAAGTGATTAAAGGATCGGGCCATGCCGAAACGGTTGAGGTGACCTATGATCCGGAGCGCATTTCTTTAGATGGACTGTTAGATTATTATCTAAAAGTAGTTGATCCAACGAGTAAGAACCGTCAAGGAAATGACCGCGGTGTTCAATACCGCACAGGTATTTATTTTACTGAAACTACTGATCAAGCGATCATTCAAGCTCGCTTAGATAAAGAACAGGCCAAATATCGTAAAACCATTCAAGTAGAAGTAGAAGAATTGAAAGATTTCTATCCAGCTGAAGAATATCATCAAGATTATTTAGAGAAAAACCCCAATGGCTATTGTCATATTGATTTGAATAAGGCTAATGAACCTTTAATTGATCCGGCTCTATATCCAAAGCCAAGTGATCAAGAGCTCAAAGATAAATTAACAGCCATACAATATAAAGTAACGCAAAAAAATGATACAGAGTCTTCTTTTTCTAACGAATATTGGGATAATGAAGCAGCGGGAATTTATGTCGATGTAGCTACGGGTGAACCTCTCTTTAGTTCAAAAGATAAGTTTGATTCTGGCTGTGGCTGGCCATCTTTTTCTCGCCCCATCGCTAAGGAAGTTGTAACATATAATGAAGATTTAAGTTATAATATGAGTAGAATCGAGGTTAGAAGCCGTGCAGGCGATTCACATTTAGGTCATGTGTTTGAAGATGGGCCTGAAGAATTAGGCGGTTTGAGGTACTGTATTAATAGTGCTTCAATTGATTTTATCCCATTAGAAGAAATGAAAGCTGCAGGCTATGAATCCTTAATAAATTTTGTGAAGTAGGTTATTATGTTTAAATTATTGATAGCTGATGATGAATCAATCATTCGCAGGGGTATTAAACAATTAATTCCATTAGAAGATTTAGGCATTTCAGACGTTTATGAAGCAGAAGATGGTGAAGAAACTTTAAATGTGGTAGAAGACTTTCAACCTGATATTTTGCTTCTAGATATTAATATGCCTAAGCTGGATGGCTTGAGTGTGGCTGAATCTGTCAAGGCTAATTATCCCAAAATATATATTATTATCTTAACAGGTTACGATTATTTTGAATACATGCAAAAGGCTATTCGAGCTAAAGTGGATGATTATATTTTGAAACCAGTATCCAAAAAAGACATTGAGTTCATCTTACAAACAGCGATTACTAAGATAAAAGAAAAACGTCAAAAAGATGAAATTCAGGCATTAGTTCCTGAAGAAGTCGATAGGGTTAAACGCTCAGATTTGATTGAAGACTATTTGGATAAACATATATTTCAAGCTGATTTGTCGCTTAGTCAGATGGCGGAAGCAATCGGCTATAATAGTAATTATTTGTCTGTTTTGATCAAAGATTACTATGGAATGAGCTTTCAGGACTATATCAATAAACGACGTATGGAGAAAGCAAAGCTACTTTTACTATCAAGCGATAAAAAGAACTATGAGATTGCGCATGAGATCGGAATCGAAGATGTCAATTATTTTATCACTAAATTCAAAAAATATTATCAAATCACCCCCAAACAGTTTAGGCAGGCAAAAAAATGAAAACAATGCGCAACCGATTTGACCGAAAAATCAGTGTATACTTTTTCAGTATTTCAATGATGATCGTTTTAATATTATCTTATGCTAATTATAGGTCTTCAGTTAAAATTATTAAGCAAAATATCGAAATGGAAAACAGTCAGCAGTTGAAGACGGCTAGTTTATATATTGCTTCTTATCTTGAGAAGATGAAAAGTTTAAATAGTTTATTAGCCATGACCCCCGAATTAAATAGCGATCAGGAGCAAGCAATTGATGAGCGTGCTTTAAAAAGCACGCTTGATTTAATAAAATCGAGCGATAACATTATAAAAAATATTATGATAATTACTCAATCCGGTCAGTTAATTACTCAAACCGGAAGTGTAATGGAAAGTAAAGCATCGGTGTTGAATGAAGACTGGTACCAAACAGCTTTAAAGTCGAATAACATGGCTCAAATTACTCGTGAAAATCATTCGGGCTTTACCATGAATAAAAGTGAACGAGTCATTTCCTTGAGTCATAAAATCGAAGATGCTAATAGACAATTTCAAGGACTTTCTATCATAGATGTCTCCTATAAGTTTATTGAAGATTATATTTCTACGGTAAATTTAGGGGAAAATGGTTTTGCCTTTATTGTAGATGAAAATAAGCAGCTGATTTTTGATTCTGAACAGATGAATGGTGATTCGCTAAAAGAAAAGGCCAATTACCTTGCTATTATTGAAGATTCGAGTGCTTTTAACAAAGAAGATTACATTATTTCATCAATCTATGTTCCGAATACAAATTGGCAATTGACGCAAGTTAGAAGTCCTGAAGAAATTTACATTCTAAATAGAAAGCTGATTACCGAAATGCTTATCTGGGCTTTTTTAATTCTACTTTCAAGTATTTTTCTTTCGATTTTCGTATCAAAAAAAGTCACTAATCCTATTGTGGACTTAATTGATGAGATGAAAAAAGTGAATCAAGAATTTTCGAATATCCCGGTAAACCAACAAGCTTCTCTAGAAATCAGAGAACTGACCTTGGAGTATAATTTGTTATTAAATCGGGTAAAAAAATTGACAGAGGCAATTGAAGAAAAGGAAAAAGCTAAGCGTACTTATGAATTAAAAGCCCTTCAAAGTCAAATTAACCCACATTTTATCTATAACACTTTGGATACTATTTTATGGCTGGTTGAACTAGGAGAAAAAGATCAAGCTGTCGAAGTTATTCAATCTTTAGGTAGTTTATTACGGACCACCTTGAGTGTGGATGAGGACGTTATTGAATTGAAGAGAGAAGTAGAGCAGGTTAAAAATTATATGAACATCCAAAAGATTAGGTATGATGATAAATTTGATTACGATATTTCGCTTGGAGCAAATACAGGTGAAATTTTAGTACCTAAGTTAATTATTCAACCGATTGTTGAAAATGCTATTTATCATGGTATTAAAACTAAAAAAGGCCAGTCGCATATCCAAATTACTTCCAGGATTGGAGCGAACGCTTTAATGATTCAAGTGGAAGATGATGGGATAGGATTTAAAGGTAAAGAGCATTCAAACAAGCCAAAGCCTAAACTAGGCGGTATAGGTATGGCTAATGTGGATCAAAGACTGAAAATCCTCTACGGAGAAGCTTATGGCCTAAGCTATACCAGTGATGATCAATTAACTAGGGTAACATTAAAGATAAAAATCTAAAAAATATTTCTATCCTAAATTTCTACAAGACCGTTAAAAGAATTGAACCAGCGACACTGTAAAACGTTCCTGGTTCTTTTTGACTTGACAGTCCTAACCGTAAAATTTGTTATCAAACAATCAATCATTTAAAATGTAAATAAGAAAAGATAGCAATTTATTGACGCATTAAAAGTCAAAAATAGGATTAGTTAGAAGCTATTATGTATTTCATCAAAAAAATAAACCCTGAGCTTACTCAAGTAAGTAGAAGGGAGAAGATCTGAAAGTAATTCAACAATAAGTCTTGTGCCTTTTTGCTAAAGGAAAGCCTTTTTGATTAAGTGAGAAAATGTGAGCTAGAAATGATAGACAGCAAGTTAGATGGATCATAAAGTCATCGAGAGGAGGAATTATTCAATGACTAAAGACAGCAAAAAGGATTATCAAACAATTATTCATCCCTTGAAGCCATTCTATAAAAAGGACTCTAAAATCTTAATCTTAGGCTCATTCCCTTCAGTGAAAACGAGAGAGTATGGTTTTTTCTATGGACATCCACAAAACCGTTTTTGGCCTTTAATGGAAAAACTATTTAATGAAGCATTAAGTTCCAATATAGAAGAAAGAAGAAAATTTTTAATGAATCATAAAATTGCCGTTTATGATTCGATATATCAATGCGATATTGTCGGTTCGAGTGACGCTAGCATTAAAAATGTAATTCCTTCTAATTTAAAAATGATTTTTGACAAAGCATCTATTCAGCAAGTTTTCTGTAATGGAACTACTTCTTATAAGTATTATCAAAAATATCATGCAAAAGATATGGGTATTAGGGGAATTAAATTATCTTCTACCAGTCCAGCCAATGCGCGATTTCGTTTAGATGATTTGTTTTTAGAATGGAAAAAAATAATCACCTATCTAGATGAATAAAGGATTAGTGAAAAATGGGCCAGAATGGGTATAATGAACATACTCTATTAAGGATGGGAGAAAAAATAAAGTAGAGCAGACTCAAGATAATGGTATATGTCATGGTTGACTATTACTAATAGATGAGTGGGGAAGGACTGAATGTAAAAGAACAAGCAATATAAACAAATGATTAAATCAAAGGAGGAAAAGATGGAACGTTCAAGTGGGGTTTTAATGCATATATCTTCGCTACCCAACGATTATGGAATTGGGTCCTTTGGGCAAGCAGCTTATGATTTTGTTGATTTTCTATCGGATACTAAACAAAAATACTGGCAAATATTACCTCTAACAACGACTTCTTATGGAGATTCACCTTATCAATCTTTTTCAGCTTATGCCGGAAATCCTTATTTTATTGATTTAGACATACTGCAAAAAGAAGATTTATTAACATTAGAAGATATAGAAGGAATCGACTTCGGCCAAGATAGAAAGTCAGTGGACTATGCTTTAATCTTTAAAAGTCGCCAAACTATCTTGGAAAGTGCCGTTCAACGTTTTAAAAACAAGAATCTAAGTGATAGCTACCAACAATTTATACAAGAAAATCAGGATTGGTTAAATCCTTTTGCTGAATATATGGCGATTAAAGAAACGTTTGATCTTAAAGCTTGGTATGAGTGGGATGAACCAGCAAGAAAACGGGAGGCTGATGCTATAGCTAGCTATCGTTTAGATTTAGCTGAACGACTTGATTATTATCGAATAACCCAATTCTTTTTTTACCAACAATGGCAATCCTTAAAAGTCTATGCCAATCAAAAAGGGATTGAGATTATTGGAGATATGCCGATCTATGTCTCGAGAGATAGCGTAGAAATGTGGACCCATCCAGAATTATTCAAAGTCGATAGAGAGGGCAATCCGACTCTAGTAGCAGGAACGCCACCTGATAACTTTTCCACCGATGGACAACTTTGGGGCAATCCAATTTATGACTGGGAATATCATCGTCAACAAAATTATAAATGGTGGGTCCAACGTTTTAAAGAGAGTTTTAAACTTTACGACTGGGTGCGAATCGACCATTTTAGAGGGTTTGAGTCTTTTTGGCAAGTTCCGCTTTCGGCTAAAACATCCGCTGAAGGAGTATGGTCTAAAGGACCAGGTTATGATTTGTTTGCTGCTGTCAATGAAGCGTTAGGAGACTTAAATATTATCGCTGAAGATTTAGGTTTTATGACAGCTGACGTGATTGCTATGCGAGAAGCGACCGGTTTTCCTGGGATGAAAATCTTACAGTTTGGTTTTGAGGAAGTGGGTGACTCACCAGATCTCCCCCACCACTATCCACACAATTCAATAGCTTATGTTGGCACTCATGACAATGAAACAGCTAGGGGATGGGCACAAGATACAGCGAGTCCGGCGTCTTTAGATAAAATAAAAAATTATCTAGGAGAATTAAAAGACGAAAGTATAGCTGATTGTCTAAATCGTGGAATTGCTATGTCACGATCTTACTTAGCAATTTTTCGTATGCAAGATCTTTTGGACCTAGATAACCAATCACGAATGAACACTCCTGCAACATTAGGAGGAAACTGGAAATGGCGTATGACGAAAGAACAATTAACAGAAACTGTCAAGACTAAATTGTTGAAACTCACCCAAACTTATTATCGCTAAGGACAGTATTAATATTTCAACAGTAAAAGAAATGGCTATCCTGTTTCTTGCGGATGCTTATCATTGATTTCTTTCAGAAAGATTCTTGCTAATAGTTTCTGGCAATAATGCATTTCATGGATCAAAGAATTTAATTACTTTGCCTTTCAAAGATTTTAGAAGGGAGTCAATTTTATTATGATTTTCTTAGTGTCAAATTAATAGTGTAAGCTAGATCGCAAAATTATAATAAATAGACCAGCATTTTTACTCTTTTCTAATAGTCAGCTCGCATTTTGATGAGCTGTCGATTGCATTGATACGATTGAATATTTGCCTTGCAAGTATGCTCAGCTAAAAGGCGAGGGAAGCAAAGGGCGCTGACTCATCCATTCAAGCTACTTAGCGCATTGTTAGCTCTCTTCTTAATTTTTTTGTGAACAGCTCCTTTTTGATCCACAAGGTGTTGAAGTTTGAAGCGGACTTTATCAAAGCTTCATGTATCCGATGTCTGAACTTTGCATCATACTCTGTGATATAACAAAAAACCGTTTTCTCCAGAGCTGCTGTATGAGGAAATTGTTCTTTCACTTTGCTGATTCGCTGGATTTGTTGATTAATTGCTTCTTTTGAATCATTTCCACGTCTAATAGGAGCAAAAGCAGGGCCACAATGAAGACAAACATAATCTTTTTATGGGGTGTTTTTGTTAGCCTTCGGCTTCCTATTTTTAAAATTAAGAAGGATCGACCGCTCTTTGTTCAGCAAAAAGTTAATGGCATCTTCTAAGGCTAGGCGCAAAATTACTGAACAGACTCACCTTGTGCGAGTGCAGTCATTCGTTTTGTGTTAAATTTTTCTATAAGGGACCTCCTGTTTGTGATTGTTTTGTGGCCATCACAATCTTATAAAAGGAGGTTTTTTCTATTGAGACTTCGAGCTTAGACCAAAAATTTTAGGCTGTGGAGATACTTTGTAAAAAAAGAGTAATTGTTTGTATTTAAAAACGTTTATTTATAGAATAAGTGTGAAAAAGAAAGGAGAGTCATTATGACAAAAATAATCGCATTTGGTATCCGGGATGAAGAAAGACCGATAGTTGAGGCTTGGGCCAATAAAGCCAATGTAGAAGTTAAGATGTTGCAAGATATTTTAACTGAAAAGACAATTTACCAAGTAGAAGGGTATGATGGGGTCACCTTATCCCAAGTGGCTCCTTTAGAGCAATCGATTTATGCTAAGTTAGAGGCATTTGGCATTAAACAGATCGCTCAAAGAAGTGCTGGAGTGGATATGTATGATTTGGAAATGGCTAAACGTCATCATTTGATCGTTTCCAATGTCCCTACTTACTCACCAGAATCAATTGCAGAATGGTCAGCTTTGACGGCGATGAATCTTATTCGGCATTATGATGCTATTCAAGAACAAGTGAAGAAGCATAATTTTTCTTGGACACCAAATATTAGAGGTCGAGTAATCGGAAATATGACCGTTGCAATTATCGGTACCGGTCATATTGGCCAATGTGTCGCACAAATTTTTAAAGGGATGGGCGCTAAAATAGTTGGATATGATTTATACCCAAATGATGAACTGAAGGATTTATTAGAGTATCAATCTTCGATAGAACAGGCAGTAGAACAAGCAGATATTGTTTCTTTACACATACCTGCTATTGAGGAAAATCACCACTTATTTGATGAGAAGATGTTTAAGAAGTTTAAGCAAGGAGCAGTCTTATTAAATATGGCAAGAGGATCAGTAATTGATACGACGGCACTACTAAATGCTTTAGATGAGGGCATCCTATTAGGAGCTGGACTGGATACCTATGAACATGAAGCGCCTTATATTCCCAAAGATTTTTCAGACAAGGAAATTGAAGATGAAGTCTTTGTAAAAGTATTAGACCATCCTAAGGTGATTTATTCTCCTCATATTGCATTTTATACGGATGAATCAGTAAAAAACTTAGTAGAAGGCGGCCTAAACGCTACATTAGATGTCATTAAAACTGGAACAACCAAAAATCGAGTAAATTAAGATAAAAATTAGATATACAATTTTGTATATCTAATTTTTATATAGGGGGTAGGAAGGAAAAATGAAAGCAAGAGTTTGGTTTGATGAAAAACGTCAAATGAGTTATTTTGATCAAGTTATTGAGAAGGGGACAAATCAATTTGAGGGGGTATTAGCCGGTCAAAGTGAAGCAAATCTATGGAAATTATCAGAAGGTGACTGCTTGATGTATTCGACGGCTTTGTTTGAAAAGACAGCTAAAAAGAGTGGTAAACTGATCTATGAAGGAGACATTGTTAAGAGCCGATATATTCATGAACGATTAAATTGTGGAGGACTTAATACACCAGAAAATATCGGAGTGGTTGTTTTCAGACAAAATGAATGGCAATTGAAAGTTAAAGTAGAGAAAAAATTAGCTTATTTAAGGGATAACTATTTTTATTTTTCTTTGGATGATCCTTATAGCTATCGTCAAGTCATTGGAAATGAATTAGAAAATGATCTCGATCAATTAGTCGAGAAACACACCACCAAAATGTAAACCAAGAGAAGACAGCTCTTTGTCAATTATTTTAAGGGTTTTGTTTAGCTTGAGGATAAAATCAATAGCATCATAGATTTTATGTATTTTACCTTTGTTGAAACAAAACTTATAATAAAATTGTAAGCGCTTAATAAAAAATATAATGGAAGGTAGTGAAAACATGGTGAAGAAGCTAAGTAGTGTTGACTTTAACCAAGTTGTTGATCAGTATGCCAAACCTTTTGAAATGGTTCAAGTTTTAGACGAAAATGGAAAAGTTGTTGATCCAGAAACATTGAAATCAATAACAGATGAAGAGTTAGTATCTTTGATGGAAGATATTGTTTGGGGTCGTGCTCTCGATGAGAGAACAATTATTTTAAATCGCCAAGGAGCCTTGGGAAATTATGCAACGGCAGGAGGGCAAGAAGCGAGTCAATTCGGCTCATTGGCTGCCTTAACTCGTGATGATTTCTTAGTTCCGACTTATAGAGATTTAGGAGTATTGATTCGTCACGGATTGCCTATGTATCAAGGGTTCCTATGGTATAAGGGCCATGTTGCAGGTAACCAATTTGAGCAGGATTTTAATGCATATGCTCCCCAAGTAATGGTAGGAGGAACTTTACCTCCAGCAGCGGGTGTAGCCATTGGTAAAAAATTCAACGATTCAAAATCAGTTGTACTGGCTCTTTGTGGAGATGGAGCAACGTCACAAGGTGACTTCTATGAAGGAATCAACTTCGCAGGAGCTTATCAAGCACCATTAATTACAGTTGTTCAAAACAATAGATATGGTATATCTGTTCCAGTGGCACAACAAACAGCTGCTCAAACCTTGGCTCAAAAAGCGGTTGCAGCAGGTATTACTGCTGTACAAGTAGACGGCATGGATCCAGTCGCAATGTATGCAACAGTCAAGAAAGCACGTGAATATGCGATAGCGGGTAACGGTCCTGTATTAATTGAAGCCTTGACTTATCGTTTTGGACCGCATACGATGTCGGATGATCCAAAACGTTATCGTGGAGACGATGAACTAGCAGAATGGATGGCAAAAGATCCACTTATTCGTCTTCGCAATTATTTAACAGAAAAAGGCTTATGGTCAGAAGAAAAAGAAAATCAAGTCATTGAAGATTTAAAGAGTGAAGTGAAAGAAGCGATGGCACGTATGGCACAAGAGCCTGCTCAAAAAGTTTCTGATTTCTTGAAGAACATGTTTGAAGTGACTCCGCCAAGTATTTTAGAACAAATTAAGAAGTATGAAGCAAAGGAGATGAGATAAGATGGCAGTATTAACACTAGCACAAGCAATTACAGCAGGACTTAAAGAAGTTTTAAGCCGTGACAACAAAACCTTAATATTTGGTGAAGATGTCGGTTTAAACGGAGGTGTTTTCAGAATTACCGATGGATTACAAGAAGAATTTGGGAAAAATCGTGTGTTTGACACCCCGTTAGCAGAATCAGCTATCTTAGGCATGGCAACAGGTTTGGCTACAGAAGGTTTTCGTCCTATTCCAGAAATACAATTTTCTGGTTTTATCTTAGAAGCAATGGATCCTCTAGTGGCTCAAATTTCTCGTTTTCGCTTTCGTTATGGTGGAACTCGTCAAATGCCTGTAACCATTCGTGCTCCATATGGTGGGGGAGTTCACACACCTGAATTACACTCTGATTCATTGGAAGGAATGATGGCTCAAGTTCCTGGCTTACGTGTAGTTATTCCTTCTTCTGCTTATGACGCAAAAGGTTTACTCATTTCATCTGTTGAATCGAACGATCCAGTTGTTTTCTTAGAACATTTAAAATTATATCGCTCAGTTAAAGGCGAAGTACCTGAAGAATATTATACTGTACCGTTAGATAAGGCGAATGTAGTCCGTAAAGGAAAAGATATTACTTTAATTGGCTATGGACTAATGGTAGGGTTGGCAGTTAAGGCTGCTGACAAATTAGCACAAGAAGGAATTGAAGCAGAAGTAATCGATTTACGTACCGTAGCTCCTTATGACTTTGAAACAATTCAGTCTTCGATTGCAAAAACTCATCGTGCAGTTGTTTTACAAGAATCGCAACGACTTGCAGGAATTGCTGGTCAGATAGCTTCAGATATTAGTGAACGTTGCTTTATGGATTTAGATGCACCTGTTGCGCGTGTAACCTCACCTGATACTGTTTATACCTTTGGGGCAGCGGAGTCAGTTTGGATACCAGATGAGAATGATATCTATGAACAGGCTCTAGAAACATTTAAATTCTAAAAGGAGGCATTTTGATGTATCAATTTATATTACCTGATGCTGGTGAAGGTACTCATGAAGCAGAAGTGCTCACCTGGCATGTTAAAGTTGGAGATAAGGTTGAAGAAGACCAAATCATTTTGGAAATACAAAGTGATAAAGCTGCTGTTGAATTGCCTTCACCTGTATCCGGAACAATTTCTAAGCTATATGCTGAAGAAGGTGAAATTGCTTTAGTAGGCAAGCCTATTGCCGATATAGCTCTTGAAGGAGAGGAAGTGGGGAGCCAAGTAGAAAATGTTGCTCAACCAGATTCTCAAGATAATCTGGTTGAAGAAAACAGCTCCAATACATCAGATACAGTGGATCTAGTGGAAGAAAAAGATACTAATAGAACGGAAGCTGTATCGGATGATATTCGTAAGATGGCTATTCCTAGAGTACGTAAATATGCTCGTAGCAAGGGGGTTGACCTTTCGAAAGTAATCGGCACAGGAAATCACGGTAAGATTACGATAGAAGATATCGATCATTTCTTAGAAACAGGTCAAACTGTAGCCCCTAGCGAAGAAACTTCAAATAAACAAGTAAGTCAAGCAGTCGTTGAAAATCAAGTGTCTACTTCTAGCGCGACTCCAGTAGCTGCTGAAGCAATGGCTGAAGATCGAGTGGAAAAACTGAGCATGATGCGTAGAGTAATTGCTAAAGCCATGGTTGAAAGTAAGCGAGTTTCACCTCACGTAACGGTATTTGATCAAGTAGAAGTTTCAGCTTTAGTGGAACATCGTAATCGAATGAAACAAATTGCTAAGAATAAAGATATTAAGTTAACCTATTCTGCATATTTTGTGAAAGTTCTAGTGGCTATGTTGAAACGTTTCCCAGAACTAAACGCTTCTATGAATCTTGAAAAGGGAGAAATATATTACCATAATTACTATCATATTGGCGTAGCTACCGACACTCCTAAAGGCTTATATGTTCCTATGATTCGTAACGCAGAAAGAAAGAGTCTATTTGAAATAGCTCAAGAAATCCAAACTCTAGCGGATAAAGCTCAAAATGGAGAGTTAGAAACAACAGATATGGATAATGGCTCTATGACTTTAACCAATGTGGGTGGCTTAGCAACAGGTGGAGTTTGGTCTACACCTATTATTAACCAACCTGAAGTAGCTATTTTGGGTGTAGGTCGAATTGAAGAACAATTCTTACCAGATGAAGAGAAGAATCCAGTATTAAAACCTGTGTTAAAATTATCTTTTGCTTTTGACCATCGAGTAGTGGATGGTGTAACCGCTCAAAAAGCAATTAATTTAATGAAAGAATACCTAAATAATCCAGATTTATTATTATCGGAAGGGTGATTGACAAATGGTAGTAGGAGATTTTGCAAAAGAAGCTGATACGATTGTAATTGGATCTGGACCGGGGGGATATGTTGCCGCCATTCGAGCGGCACAAACAGGTCAGAAAGTACTCATCATTGAGAAAGATCAAATAGGGGGAGTATGCTTAAATGTTGGTTGTATTCCTTCAAAAGCAATGATTACGGTCGGAAATGAATACGTTAAGACTAAAAACAAAACGCCTTATGGATTAGAATATGGAGACGCAAGTCTGGATTTTACGGCTCTACAAGATTGGAAGAATAATGAAGTAGTCAAAAAACTAACAGCTGGCGTTCAAGCCTTATTGAAAAAGAATAAAGTGGAAATAATCCATGGCGAAGCAATGTTTACTTCTGACCAGACTGTTCATGTTGTAAAAGAAGGAGAAATGGGCGAGACCTATCAGTTTAAGAATGTGATTATAGCTACTGGTAGTCGTCCAATTGAACTTTCAGGTCTACCATTTAGTGAAAACATTATTGATTCGACAGGACTACTTAATTTAACAGAACTTCCAGCATCCTTAATTATAATTGGTGGCGGCTATATCGGAATGGAATTGGCCGGAGCCTATGCTAATTTAGGTACTAAGGTAACAGTCATTGAAGCAAGTGATCGAATTCTTAATGGTTTTGAAAGTGATTTGACCAAGCCAGTTATTAAACAGATGAAAAACAAGGGTATTGACATAATTACTAAAGCAACCGTTGAATCAGCAGTAGACAAAGAAGGAAAAGTGACCGTTTCATATTCTGTTAAAGAGAAAAAAGAAGACCTTTCAGCTGATAAAGTAGCGGTTTTAGTAGGAAGAGTTCCTAATACGGATCTCTTAAGTTTAGAGTTGGCCGGAGTTAAGGTTGATGATAAAGGTTTAATTCCAGTTAATGAGAAAGGACAAACCAATAAAAATAACATATACGCGATTGGCGATATTGTCGCAGGACCGGCTTTAGCTCATAAAGCGAGTTATGAAGCAAAAGTTGCAGCTGAAGCAATTGCTGGTCATGCAGGAGTAGCAGTTGATTATTCAGTTATTCCAACAGTCTGCTATACTTATCCAGAAATTGCGACAGTCGGATTAACTGAAAAACAAGCTAAGGATCAAGGAATCAATGTCAAAAAAGCAAAATTCATGTTCCAAAGCAATGGTCGTGCTCTATCAATGAATGAAAAAGAAGGATTTGTTCGTTTAATCTCCGATAAAGAAACAAATCGTTTGATAGGGGCTCAAATGGTTGGTCCAGAAGTAAGTGAATTAATTGGAGAAATCACCTTGGCAATTGAAAATTTAATGACAGCTGAAGATTTGGTATTAACAATTCATAACCACCCAAGCCTAACAGAAACCATAATGGATGCTGCTGAAATACTTTTAGATCAAGGAATTCACCAATAGCAAATTAAAAGGAGATTTATATGATGGAAAATAAAATGACCGGTAAACAATTTGCAATGAATATTCTTAATGGTTTAGCTCTAGGTACGGTAATCGTATTAATTCCTGGCGCCCTCTTAACAGAACTGGTTAGAGCTATCGCGCCGGGATCACCTTTATTAGGTGTTCTGGCCATGTCAAACTCTATGCTAGGATTAGTCAGTGGTGTCATGATTGGATTGAATTTTAAATTTAATCCAATCCAAGCTGCCTCAATTGGTCTAGCTGCAATGTATGGAGGGGGTGCGGTTCAATTCGTTGGTGGCGCCCTTACCCTGAATGGAACAGGGGACGTCATTAATGTCGGCTTAACATCTGCATTAGCTGCTTTTGTGATATTATTAATTGGAAACAAGCTAAAATCATACACAATTATTGTAATTCCCACTTTAATGTTAGCTTTAGTAGGGAGTATAGGCCATTGGATTTTGCCTTATGTCAAAGGTATTACTGTGCTAATTGGACAAGGCGTGGCTAGCTTATTAACACTTCAACCGATTATAATGTGTATTTTAATTGCTATTGTTTTTTCGATCTTGATAGTCTCTCCAATTACAACGGTAGGAATTGCTTTAGCTGTAGGACTTTCAGGTATAGGCTCGGGAGCTGGAAACCTTGGTATTTGTGCTTGTGGTTTTGGATTAGCTATTATGGGATGGAATGTAAATGGTTCAGGAACAGCCTTGGCCCACTTTATTGGTTCACCTAAGATGTCAATGCCCATTGTGGTTAAAAATCCTAAGACAATGATTCCGATTATATGTAATGCTGCAGTCTGTGGGATGATGGCTGCTTTGTTCAATATTCAAGGAACACCGATGAGTGCAGGATTTGGTTTTAGTGGACTGGTTGGTCCGATAAATCATCTGAACTTAGTAAGTGGTGGTTTCTCATTGATAAACCTCCTAATTACTTTTGTTGCTTTTGTGGTAGTTCCTGTTAGTTTAGGCTTCGTCTTTAAATACGTTTTTACCCAAGCGGTGCCATTAGTAACCGAGGAAGATTATCGTTTAGAATTATAAAAACAAAGTAAGAAAGAAGGAAAGTTATGTCGTTCATTTCACAAATTAAGTCCTTCAAACAAAAAGAAAGATCTAGCAAAAACAAATTCGTCCTAGCTGTAGTAAAAGCTGCAGACGATGAGGTAATGAAAAGTGCAAAAAAAGCCATTCAAGAAGAAGGCTTGAAGATGATCTTTATTGATGATAAGGAGCAATTAGAAAAAATCATTGCAAATTATCAACTATCAGCAGAAGATTACGAAATCATTGACGAATCCAACGACTCACAGGCAGCTTTTGAAGCAGTTCGTTTAGTCCGTGAAGGTAAAGCTGGTGCGATTATGAAAGGGAAGCTTTCCACCGGAAAGTTATTGAAACAAGTCGTTGCTAAAGAGACAGGAATTGTCAAAAGTGGCTTATTAACCCACATGGCCGTTTTATCCATTCCCAAACTTGATCGTTTGTTAGGCATAAGTGATGGTGGCATGGTTTTGCAACCGAATAAAGAAGAGTATAAAACAATTATCCAACATGGAGTGGAAGTATTTCACAAATTAGGTGTAGAAAAGCCTAAAGTAGCTTTGTTATCTGCAGCTGAAACCTTAATTCCTAAATTGCCATCTTCTGTTAACTTTGCTGAAATCGCTGAGGAGTCAGATAATTCGCAGGCAATTATAGAAGGCCCCTTATCTTTAGATATTAGTTTATCACCGACAAGTGCAGCAGAAAAAAATTGGTCTGGAGCAATTAAAGGAGATGCTGATTTAATCATTGCTTCAGATATTGTCGCTGGTAATAGTCTATCCAAGTCACTCTTGCTATTTGGTGACGGCGAGATGGCTGGTATTATAATGGGAGCGCGCGTACCGATTATCTTAACTTCGAGAAGTGCTTCGGCTAGTGAAAAATATGCCTCTATTCTATTAGCTCAGTTAATGATGGATAAGGGGGAATAAAATGAACAAAATTATTGTCATTAATCCGGGAGCTACATCAACTAAGATAGCTTATTTTGAAAACGATCAAGAAATCTGGAAAGATGAAATTCTCTATACTAATGAGGAAATCAGTCATTTTCCACATGTTTTTGATCAGTTTGAAATGCGTTCCCAAGATGTTTTATCATTATTAGAAGAGCATCATTTAACCAAAGACCTTGACACTGCCGTAGGCCGTGGAGGGGGCATTGGTCCAGTGAAGTCAGGGGCTATTCTAGTTGATAACGAGCTATTAGATCGTCTAGAATTCCATCCAGTTATTGAACATGCTTCAAACCTAGGTGCCAAATTAGCACAAGCCGTAATCAATCACTTTGGGAAACCGGGTACCAACGCATATATATATGATCCAATTACAGTCGACTCAATGTCAGACGTAGCTAGACTGACTGGCATAAAAGGAGTGAGTCGTAAAAGTATTGGACATCATTTGAATATGCGGGCGGTTGCTAGACGAGTAGCGAGTGATATGGGGAAAAGTTATCAAGAGGCTAAAATTATAGTGGTTCATATGGGAGGAGGCTGTTCAGCTAGTGCTCATCAAGGTGGTGAAATTGTTGATTTTATTTCAGACGATGAGGTAATGTTCTCAGCAGAACGCTCTGGTGGAATTGCTATTAAAAATTTAATCCCTCTAATCAAAGAAAGGGGAGTCGATGCGTTTTATAAATTTGCTAGAAACGAAGCAGGCTTATACTCTTATTTTCAAACAAAGGATTTAA
This sequence comes from Facklamia sp. P9177, assembly GCF_050409585.1. NCBI lineage: Bacteria > Bacillati > Bacillota > Bacilli > Lactobacillales > Aerococcaceae > Facklamia > Facklamia sp. P9177. The sequence continues at coordinate 32,718 of NZ_JBNUPE010000007.1, read as the reverse complement.
GATTGATCGAGCAACGAGCTGTTGATGGAGATGAAGAAGCTAAGTTAGTACTTGAAGCTATGGCTTTAGGGATTGCGAAAACAATCGCTTGTTTGGCAGCTACGATAGGCGGTCCAGTTGATGCCGTTTCAATGACAGGTGGAATGGCTCATTCGGAATTTTTAAGAAATGAAGTCAAGAAAAGAACAGCATTTATTGGTCCGTTTATTCCATTCCCAGGAGAATTTGAAATGATTGCCTTAGCAAAAGGTGGTAACCGCGTCTTAAATCAAGAAGAGACCGCACATCGTTTAGCAGAAATGGGTTAATTTGATTTTATGATGGATATAAATTCATTCATCGCTGGTGTCAATGTATAATTATTTCGCAAAGCAATACCAATCGGATAATAGTTATTGCGATCTTCCAAGGGAACCCAAGCGAGTTCTTCTAATTTGCTTAAAGGCTTAAACTCACTCGGTAAAATGCAGATTGAGTTTAAGCTTTTTAAGCTATGAGTAAGCACTTCCCAATCATTGTTGACTAGAACAATATTTGGATCGAACCCAACCTTGCGACAGCGTTTAGGTAACATTTCACCTAGCATAAAATTATCAGTTAGATTACAGAAATTTTCGTCTCTTAAATCTTTAAATTCAAGCGAAGCACGACTAGAGAGTGGGTTGCTTTTAGGTAGAACAACACTGACCTTATATCCTTGAGTGGTCGTGTTTAAAGGTTCAATATGAATGCCTTCTTCAATCTTAGGAAAAGAAACGAGGCCAATGTCAATTGTACCCTCAGCAAGCAATTGTTGAAGATGACGAGACCCATCTTGAACTAGGACCAATTCCAAGTTGGAATGGGTAGCAATAAATTTTGATATTTGAGGCATGAATTGAATGGCAAAGAGAGAAGTTAATCCGACTTTCATTATTTCAGCTGGATTATGATTATAGCCTTGAATTTCAAGAACTAGTTCATCGAAAGCTTCGGTCAAGTTTTTCCCCCTGTCATAAAGAATTTTACCGGTATGAGTAAGCGTCATTTCTTTTTCTGAATAAGTAAAAAGTTGTGTATCTAGTTCCAGTTCAATTTTTTTAATTGCTTGGGAAAGTGTAGGTTGAGTAATAAAAAGACTTTTAGCAGCGTGAGAAATGTTTTTTGTTTCTGCTACAGCAATAAAATATTTAATCTGACGTATATCCAAGATAGACACCTCCTTTTAGATTTTTTAAATTCATTATATCAAATGACGGCTATTTCTACTAATAAAGCTAATTTTTGTTTAATAGATTGTTTTGTTTTTTGCATTATGATTGATTTTATGAGAGCTTGAATATTGTTATAGTTTCCTCAAAAGCTAATAAAAATAGAGATCCTTCTTTGATTTGTCTGGCAGGATCTCTATTTAGTTTGTTTTATTTAATTGCTCCATCAACCATGCCTTTAAGGATTTGTTTTTGAGCAAAGAGGAAAACAATAATGATTGGAATCATAATCATTAAGGATGAAGATAAAATCATATCCCACTGTTTAGTGTAGGAACCGGCAAAGTTTGAAATAGCAATCGGTAATGTTTGAATGTCATTACCGACACCTAACAATTGCATCGGCAGTAAGAAATCATTCCAGATCCAAATGCCATTTAAAATAATAATCGTAACATAGATTGGTTTCATAATGGGCATGACTACATAAAAGAAAGTTTGTAGTTTGTTAGCACCATCTATTTCGGCAGCTTCTTCAATCTCAAGTGGGACACCCTTTAAAAAACCATGAAACATAAAGACAGACATGCCCATTCCAAAGCCAATGTAGGCCAAGATTATCCCAGGATAAGATCTCAAGAGTGAGAAATTCATTAGGGGTTCAGTTACATTCATGGATAGGATTCTAAACCAAGTAATCAGTGGATACATGACGACTTGGAAAGGGATAACCATTGAAGCCACAAACATATAAAAAATGAGTGAAGAAGTTTTTGATTTGTATCTCACTAATCCCCAAGCAGCTAATGAACTGACCAGACTAATTAGAGCCAAGGAAGTGACAGTAATAATTACTGATGATAAAAAAGAACTAGGATAATCAATAGAGGGGTTGTTCCAAATAGTAAGGAAGTTTTCCCATATTTGTCCCCAATTTTCAGGCAGTGAGAGTGGATTGACTAATATTTCGCGAGAGGACTTGGCTGAGTTAATAAATATTAACAGTAAGGGGCTGATAAATAAGACAAAAACTAAGAGGGCGAACAACTCTAAGAAAAACTTTTTCCATTTGACAATTGACATTACATTTCGACCTCCTGACGTTTTGTAATATAAGTCTGACTAAGACTAATAATGACTAGAATAACAAAAAGAATTACTGCTCGAGCTTGACCATAAGCTAAATTATTTTCAACAGAAGCAGTATTATAAATATTCATAGTGATAAACTCAGTAGACTTGATGGCTTCACTATTCCACATCATAGAAGGGCCACCACCCGTCAAGGAGTAATTGACATCGAATATTTTAAAGGAATTATTAATGGTTAAAAATAAAGAAACAGTAAATGATGGCATAATCATTGGCAAAGTAATGTGGCGTAGCTTTCCCCACCAATTGGCTCCATCTAAGGAAGCAGATTCATACAATGAACGAGGAACGTTTTGCAAGCCCGCGTAATAAATCATCATAATATAACCGGCATATTGCCAAGTTGAAGTTAAAACCAAGGCAGAAACAGCTAGACGCGGAGAACCTAAGAAGAGATTTTCAACCAGCCAATCGAAAGCCAACAATTCTCCAACTTGAGGAAAAACATTATTATAGATAAATTGCCAAATATAACCCAAGACAATTCCACCAATTAGATTAGGAACAAAGAAGCCCGCACGATAAATATCTCTACCTTTAACTTGACTAGAAACAATCATAGCTAAAGTAAAAGCGACTAAATTAATAATAATTATATTAAAAAAAGCAAAAATAAAGGTAACCATCAGAGAATAACGAAAACGAGAATCGGCAAAACTTTCTTTATAATTACCCAAACCAATAAAATCTGCAACAGGCTTAATAATCCCGCCCCAATTCGTAAATGAATAATAAATGCCCATCACGAAGGGAATGAAAATCACTAAAGTAAGTGCAATAAAAGCAGGGGCCACTAAAAAAATAAAATTGCGACGCTGCCGTTTACTACGAGATTTTTTATGAGAGGCAGATGCCATAAGAACCCTCCTTATAAATGAAGGAACTAGAAGAAACCCTCTAGTCCCTTTAAGAACACTGCTAAATTAACCTTTTATTCTGAAAGTTGTGAAATTTCTTCAGACATTAGTTGAATGAATTCATCTTTGTCAATGTTACCTTGAGCAAATTGACCATAGATAGGGCCTAGGTTATTCATACCGAAACCATCAGGCATAAAATAAGTCGAATCAAAGGAGTAAACTGGCTTTTCATCAACAATCCATTGTGCTAAGAATGCAGACATTGGCGCTTGTGGTGTTTCTTCAGTGGTTGAGAAAGGTGAGATCATATTGGCTTGGTTTACAATATAGTCTTGACCTTCAGGAGTATCCACCATGTCTTGGAAGAATTTATTGATAGATTCCATTGCGCCAGATTCTTTATTCACAACATAATATGATGGAGCACCAATAAAGAGACCATCAGCATTTGCATCAGTTCCTAGTGTTTGATAAGGAATGAAGCCCATTTTGAAATCAGCCTCTAATTCTGCTAAGTTGGGATCTTTCCAGTTTCCTTGATGAAGGAAAGCTGCTTGCCCTGTAGCAAAAGCAATATCCATGTCTTCTTGTGTACCTACTGTTAACATTTGCTTGTCAGTATGTTGGAAGAGAAGCTCTACCCAATCCGCATAGTTTGCCATACGGTCTTCATCGACTTCACCTTTAAGGGTCATTTCTGTAACAGTACGGTCACCATTTTCTAAACCGGATCCAAGATAAGCGTTGAAGTCATGATTACCCATAATCCATGTTTCGCCTTCTTTAGTAGCATTTGCTACAACTGAAGTCAGTCCTAATTCTTCTTTACGATTTTCTAAATCTTCAAAAGCAGCTTTGACTGCTTCAAAAGAATCTAAACTAGCTGGATCAATGCCTGCTTTTTCTAAAAGGTCTGCATTATAAGCTAAACCATAGCCTTCAACTGAAACAGGGAAACCATAGACTTCATCGCCTTGTTTAAATTCAAATTCAGTTTGATCAATCCAATCACCTTCAAGAGGAGTGAGGAAATCAGCCCAGATATCGTAGCCTCCTTGCCCTTCAATAACAAAGACATCAGGACCGTCACCCGCTGTGAAATCTGATTTCAATTGGTCACCTAGAGTACAGGAACCTGAACAGACTTTAACTGTAACATCCACTCCATTAGCCTCACCCCATGTTTTAGCATAGTTAGTTAAAGCCTCTTGAGTTTCACTTTTGTTAGAATAGAGCGTAAAAGCATCAGGACTGTCGGACGCAGCTGAAGCGCTCGGCAGAGATATGAGAGAACTAGCCGCTAAAATCAAGCTAGCCTTAGAAATTTTTGATAGAATTGTCATGGTATTCCTCCTATAATTTTCACTTTTGTTATAATAATTATAGCTTTAAGAATAAAGGTTTGCAATCGTTTGCAAAATTAATAAAAAAAGTTACAAACAGGAGGACTAGGATGGCTAAAGAAAGTGCATTAGAGTTAAGGAAGCTGGTAATTTACAGTATATTTACCCGTAACTTTTCAAAAGAAGGTAGTTTTAAAGAGGTGGAAGCTGAAATTCCACGTTTAAAAAAGTTAGGGGTTGATATGGTTTGGTTTTTGCCTCATTATCCGATCGGAAAGATTAAACGAAAGGGCACAAAAGGATCACCCTATGCCATAAAAGACTATCGCGGCATTCACTCAGAGTTAGGTAGTCGCGAGGATTTTATTCATTTAGTGGATCAAATTCATCAAGCGGGTATGAAAGTGATGATTGATATCGTTTATAATCATACCTCTCCAGACAGTCTTTTAAGCAATCAAAAATCTCAATGGTTTTATCAAAAACCAGACGGCAGTTTTAGTAATCAGATTGGTGATTGGACAGATATTATCGATTTGGATTATAATGACAATTTTGACTTATGGGATTATCAAATTGAGACTTTAATGGACTATGCCAAAATCGTTGATGGTTTTCGCTGTGATGTAGCTTCTTTAATTCCTTTAGATTTTTGGTTGGCTGCTCGTGAAGCAGTTAAAGAAGTTAATCCTGACTTAGTGTGGTTAGCAGAGAGTGTTGAGCCTTCATTTATTCTCGAAACAAGAAAACAAGCTATGACCGGACTGTCAGACTCCGAAGTCTATCAAGCTTTTGATTTGACCTATGATTATGATATTTTTAATGATTGGGTTGCTTATTTAGAAGGAAATCAACCTTTATCTGCTTACCTTACTAGTTTAAATCGACAAAATTGGATTTATCCTGCCAACTTCACTAAATTACGTTTTTTAGAAAATCATGATCAAAAACGTATTGCAGCAAGAATTAAGGATAAGCACTCGTTAGAACAAATAACAGCCTTTAACCTCTTTTTACGTGGTGCGCATTTAATCTATAATGGACAAGAGATTCAAGCTAATCATCTACCTAATCTTTTTGAAAAAGATCCAATCGACTGGTCTAATGAGTCGACTTTTTCAGAGTATTTAGCGGACTTAATCCAAATTAAAAAGGAGTATATTCCTTGTGAAGGAAGTTTTGAAGTGGGTGGCGATGATGACTTAGAAGCTGTTTGGGTTAAGTATCAAAACCATGAAGAATGTTTGATGGGGATCTTTGCTTTGAATAAAGAAAAACATGGTTCGATTAAAATACCACTTGCTGATGGAGCATATCGTCATCTATTAGAGGATAGATGGATAAAAGTTAATGATGGAGAAATAGCCTTATCCGATAGACCTCAATACCTCACTTATAAAGAAGATTAAAGCCAAGCCTCATATCAAAACAAATTGGTATAAGGGTACATTTGTTATATGCTGAAACATCAATAAGATTTGATGTGAGGTGATAAAATGGAAGATTTAAAGGTGATGGTTGATTAAGACAAAGCGTTAAGTGATGAGAATCGTTTAGTTATTTTGCAGCTTTTGAAGAAGGGGGAACAGTGTGCTTGTGTATTACTTGAGCAACTTGACCATTCTCCATCGGGATTGTCTTACCACATGAAAAAAATAGTTGGATCAGGCATTGTTAAAGAGCGTCAGGAAGAGAAATGGGTTTACGATCGTATTTCTAATCAAGGGCGAAATCGCTTTATGTCAAATCTCAATGTTTTAACTAAGCCTACTGATAAAGAAATCAACAAGTTTTAAGCAGTTAGCTATTTAAAGGAGTTGTAAAATGAAAAAAGTAGCATTTGTCTGTGTTCATAACTCATGTCGAAGCCAAATAGCAGAAGCGCTTGCCAAACGTTATGGTCAAGGTGTAATTGAGGCATATTCAGCTGGAACGGAAGAAAAAGATCAAATTAATCAAGAGGCTGTGCGTTTAATGAAAGATATCTACCAGATAGATATGGAAGCTAACCAGCAGCCTAAATTAATCACTGAACTAGCTGAAATCGACTATTTGATCACTATGGGCTGTAATGTGAATTGTCCGTTTCTTCCTTTTAATGATCGCAAAGAGGATTGGGGCTTAGAAGATCCCAGTGGTAAATCAGATGAAGCATTTAAAGAAGTGGTTGCTTCGATTGATCAAAAAGTCAAAGAATTAGTTGCCGAAATTAGTCAATTATAGGAGGTTTTTTATGAATCAAGTTGAAATGAAATCGTTTGAAAAAAACTTAACATTATGGGTGTTGGTTTGTATGATGATGGGTGTGTTAATTGGAAAATTCATTCCGCAAATACCAGTCTTTCTCGGGCAATTTGAATTCTATAATGTTTCCATTCCTACAACTATTCTCCTATGGATTATGATTTACCCTATGATGTTGAAAATAGATTTTAATAGTGTTAAGAATATTGGAAAAAATCCTAAGGGCTTATATATTACTTGGATGGTCAACTGGGTGATCAAACCACTTACCATGTATTTTATCGCTTATTTATTCTTTAATATTATCTATGGTCGTTTCTTATCAGCTGAATTAGCTTCTGAATATGTAGCGGGTGCCGTTCTCTTAGGAGCAGCTCCATGTACTGCTATGGTCTTTGTTTGGTCGAAATTGACTCGAGGAAACAGTGCTTATACTTTGGTTCAAGTGGCAACCAATGATTTGATCCTTTTAGTAGCTTATGTACCAATTGTTAGTTTCTTATTAAAGATGGGGAATATTGCTATTCCTTGGGAGACGCTATTATTATCTATTGTACTTTTTATTGTTATTCCGCTTTTAATGAGTATGGTTACACGTCGCATTATTATCTCAAATAAAGGCAATGATTACTTAGAGAATACCTTTATTCCATCTTTTGATCGTTACACTTCTTTAGGCCTATTATTGACTTTGATTATTATTTTCTCTTTCCAAGGTAACCATATTATGAATCAGCCGCTTAATATTCTATTGATTTCTATTCCTTTGATTATTCAAACTTTACTAATCTTTGGAATTACTTTTGCTATAGCATATAAAGTCAACCTGCCATACTCAATAGCAGCACCTTGCGGCATGATTGGTGCTTCTAACTTTTTTGAATTAGCGGTAGCGGTAGCTATTTCACTTTTTGGACTTTCTTCTGGAGCTACTTTAACGACTGTTGTCGGTGTCTTAGTAGAGGTGCCTGTTATGTTAATGTTAGTTCGCTTTGCTAATAGTAAGCAACATTGTTTTAGAAAAGAAGAGCAATCCATTTAATAGATTGCTTTTTCAGCTAGCATTCGATTAAATAAATTGCTATGATATAATGAATATAAATAATTTCAAGGGGTGAGTAAGATGGATGCTGGAGAAGATGTTCGAGTCTGGAGTAACAAGAATTATAAAAAAAGACATTCACTATCAGCATCGCTTACTCGCCTTGCTTTTAGTGGGTGTTCTTTAATTGTTTAACTATAAAAATGACAGTGATTTGTAAAATCACATATAAATGAAAGAATTTTCATTTAGGAGGGAAACAAATGAAGAAATACCAAATCGATCAAATTAATCATTTACAAGAAAAAATCAATCGCATGGACCCAATTGATATTGCTGAACAATTTGATAACTTAACGGCCTATGAAATTGCTTTAAGGATTAAATTGTTGAGTAAAGATCTATTAGCGGATACTTTTGCCGAGCTGAGTAAAGAAAAGAAAATGGAAATCATTGAGATTCTATCTGATGAAGATACTGGTGAATTGATCAAAGAACTTGATGAAAATGAACTAGTTGACACTTTGCAAGAATTACCAGCCAATATGGTAAAAAAAATCATGCAATACTTTGTCACCGAAGATCGGCGACCAATTATTAATCAATTGTTGGGTTATCCAGAAGAAAGCGTCGGATCAGTGATGACCGTTAACTTTTTAGCTGCAAAAGAACGCTTGACCCTTAAAGAAATATATAATCTGGTACTCCAATCAGACCTAGATGCCAATAAATTAGAACAAATCTGGATTACAGATGGATCGCTACGCTTGTTAGGATTTATTCATTTGGGTGATTTAATTCGTTATCCTCAAGCTGAAGTATCTGACTTATTAAAGGGCTTAACACGCACAGTATCAGCTAAAGATGATCAAGAAGTGGTAGCTAAATTGGCTCAAAAATATGACTTGTCAGAAATACCGGTTGTCGATTCAGAAAATCGTTTAGTAGGTACTGTTCCTGTTGAATGGGCCATTGATATCTTAGCAGAAGAGTACCATGAAGACTTCGGAAACATTCACGGGATCAATGACGTGGAAGAAACGCATTATTTAAAACAATCTGATTTGTCGATAGCCCGCAGTCGAATTACCTGGTTAATCATTTGTTTAATTACTGCATCTGTCACGGGTTTTATAATTCAACGCTATGAAGTGACTTTAGCTACCAACGTAGCTTTAGCCATGTATATACCGATGTTAATGGATAGTGGGGGGAATGCAGGAAGTCAGTCCTCGACTACTATTATAAGAGCCCTATATTTAGGAGAATTACAAGGTGTTTCTTTTGTGAAAATTTTACTAAAAGAACTTAGGATAGGTTTTATTGTTGGACTTGCCTTGGTTGTGGTCAATATGTTAAGAATTTTAATTTTAGATTCTGTTTCATTCCAAGTGAATCTGGTCGTATCGATCACTTTATTAATGACCGTCATGTTATCCAAAGTAATCGGTGGTTTATTACCAATTTTGGCAGACAAATTAAAGATCGACCCTACTGTTATGGCAGGTCCTTTAATTACGACGATTGTTGATACTGCATCCTTACTAGTATATTTTGAAGTAGCTAGTCGTTTATTGAATATTTAATCCAGTGAAAACCATCTTGTTGCTAAAAGACACTGCACCCCATAAATGGGGCAGAATAAAAACACCTTTCACACGAATTCTGAACGGCTCCTTGTTAAGTAGATAGGTAAAAAAGTAAATTTTATGCACCTATGGATTTTATCCGTAGGTGTTTTTATGTTGGTCTCACTATTTGGGGTCAGTTCTAAAAACAACAAGATGGTTTTTATATTAAATACGAATTTGAGTCCATTTTCCTGCCTTAAATCGGTGGCGCATAAGAAGAAAGCGTGAAAATTGATCAGATAGTACACCGATCCAAATGCCAGCGAGTCCGAGCTTAAAAATATTGACCAAAATAAGAGTAACTGCGGTACGAATAATGGATGCTGAAATAATTCCTACGAATAAGGTATATTTAACATCACCACCTGATCTAAGACAACCTGCATAAATGATTTGTGAGATCTGTAATAGAACAATGACCATAGTGAATTGAATAACAATAATAGATTGGTCAATCAACTGAGGGTCCCTGAAGTAAATACCCATTAAATCGCGTCCGAAGAAGAATAAAAAGGCTGAGAGTATTATAGAAATAACAAGTCCTATTCGTTGGCAAATTTGACCAAATTCAATCGCTACTTTAGGTTTTTCTTCACCTAAGGCCTTACCTGCAAGAGCAACAGCCGCTACCTGCATTCCATCCGCAAAAGAAAATCCTAAACCCAAAATATTCATACCAGCATTATGGATTGCGAAAGTGTTTGTTCCTAAGCTAGCAGCAGTTAATGCAGTGGCTAAGAAACCAATCCGCATCGCTAAGTTTTCGATATACATAGATGATGAGAGCTTCCCAATCGTTTTAGCAACATTGAAATCAAAATGAACTTTGTTTTTCAAGAGATACCTAACTTGAATCAAACTATGAGGTTTAAATAATGAGCGTACACTCATAAACATTGCTACGACTGAACCGAGTACAGTCGCAATAGCCGCTCCTTTAATACCTAAAGCCGGGAAGCCAAACTTACCACCAATTAATAGGTAGTTAAAGAAGACGTTCAAGACAGAAGAAGTCAGGTTAGTGACAAAAGCTATTTTGGTATTACCACTTCCTCTTTGAGCGGCATTGATCGTCATAGCAATTAAGTTAAAGACCATGCCACCCATAATAATTTGATAATAAAGAACTGCAGAAGGGTGAGTATCTGGTTGACTACCTGCTAAGTGGATAATATCACTGGCAAAGAAAACAGTGATCAAACTAAAAAGTAAACATAATATAAGAGTTAGAATCATGGCGGTAAGAAAAACGCTATTAGCACCCATTTTATCTTTTTGACCTCGACGTCTAGCAACTAAAGACGAAACGGCTATATTAATCGAAATAAAAATTGCTAAGGCAATAAATTTTGGTTGAGTGGTTAAACCAACGGCTGCAATGGCATAGCTTCCTAAACTTCCTACCATCATGGTATCTATCATCCCCGCTAAGGCAATAAAAAAAGACTCCAAGACCGAAGGCCAAGCCATTTTTAAGGCTGTTAAATAATATTTTTTGTTCATTTTAAATCATCCTTTATTTAACTTTGTAAAAAAAGTATTCAACTACAATCCTATAACTTTGCTGTCTATATTACCAGAAAATTGCCCCCTTTGTTTCTACCAACGGAGTTTGAATATGTTTGAATTAATATCAGTAGAATAGCTACTTATGCTATAATGTTTGAGAATGGACGGAGAAGGAGTGCCACAATGATTCAAAATATTAAAATTAGTGACAAAGAACATGATCAATTTGTAAAAGAACATTCTAATGGCGATATGTGCCAACTATCCTCTTGGGGAAAAGTAAAACAAGCTTTTGGTTGGAAGTGGTCAAGAGTTAGTGTGGGAACTGATGCCCAAGTGACAGGCGCCGCTTCCTTATTATATAAAGAAATCCCATTGATCAAACGGTCTATCTGTTATGTTTCGAGGGGATTCGTGGTCGATTGGTTCGATGATGAATCGGTCAAAGCATTGTTAGAAGCGGTAAAAGAAGATGCTAAAAAACACCGCGCTTTTCTAATAAAAATAGATCCTGATATAGAAGAATCAACAGCTGGTCTATTAGAACAAATTGAATCCTTTGGCTTTAAGCATCAAGGGTTCACATTTGGCTTTAAAGAGGCGGCTCAACCGCGCTTTCATATGGTAACTGATATTAATAAGAATGAAAAAGAACTCTTAAAATCCTTTCAAGGTCGAACGCGAACTAATGTCAGAAAAGCCAATAAGTATGGCTTTGATTTAGAAGATGCTCCTGAGAGTAAGATGTCTATTTTCTATGACATCATGAAAGTTACTGGTGATCGAGATGGCTTTTTAATTCGTGATCTTTCATATTTTAAACGCATTTATCAAGAAATGAATCCTCCTCATGAAGCCAAGCTCTTTTTAGTAAAATTGAATCCAGACCAAGCAATCAAAGGGCTCGAACAAGATGTTAAAAACCGCCAAAAAGAACAGAAGAATTTGTCGAAGAAAGAAATCAGTGAAGGAATTCTGCAACAGTTAGAGCAAATCGAACAGTCGATTGCAAATACTTACGATTTAATAGAATCCTTAAAGCAGGCAGAAAACGAAAGTGAAGAAACCATCTATTTATCAGGAGCAATCTACGTTCAATGTGGACGCAAGGCCTATTATTTATATGGTGCATCTTCTAACCAATTCCGTGATTTATTACCTAATTACTTTATGCAATGGGAAATGATGCGTTATGCTCAAGAACAGGGGTGTTTATCGTATGATTTTGGAGGGGTGTCGGGTATGGAGGGGCATCCAGAGGATGACGCACCTGGTTTGTTTGAATTTAAAAAGCGATGGGGAGCTAATAAAAGAGCTCGAATCGGTGAGTTTGATTACGTACTTTCGCCAATACTTACTAAATTATATCGCTTTGCCTTTTCTTTAAGAGCGCGATTGATTCAGCTTAGAAATCGGTAACGGCTTTATTTTAACGAAAGTTAAAATGGATATTAGCAAGCTACTTCTAGGGGTTCAAATTTTAAGTGAGTTACATATGAAATTAAGATTATATTTAAAATACTATTCGAACACTTGAAGTAGAAATATTGAATTAAATTCTTCCTTATTATTTTATGGCTAGTAATATATAATAGCCCAACTTATATTTTTATTTCTAAGATTCACTTAATTTCATTTAATTAGAATGTAAGAGCGGATCAATTGGAAGATTTTTCACCTATGCTATAATATCAAAGAAAGATGGAGAAGGAGTTCCACAATGATTCGAAATATTATAATTAGTGATACTGAACATGATCAATTTGTAAAAGACCACCCCAATGGCGATATGTGTCAATTGTCTTCTTGGGCCAAAATAAAACAATCTTTAGGTTGGAAGTGGTCGAGAGTTAGTGTGGGCCATGAAGACCGAGTGACAGGAGTTGCATCCTTATTATATAAAGAAATTCCTATTATCAAACGTTCTATTTGTTATGTGTCTAGGGGATTCGTGGTCGATTGGTTCGATAACGAATCAGTTAAAGCCCTTCTAGAAGTGGTTAAAGAAGATGCAAAACAACATAATGCTTTTTTAATCAAAATTGATCCAGTTCTAGAAGAGTCCACCCCTCATTTATTAGAACAGATTGAAAGCTATGGATTTAATCATCAAGGGTTTACCTTTGGTTTTAAAGAGGCGATTCAGCCCCGTTTCCATATGATTACAGATTTGAATAAAAGTGAAAAAGAAATACTGGATTCATTTCAAGGATTGACTCGTACTAATATTCGAAGAGCTAATAAATATGGCTTTATTCTAGAAGAGGCGCCTATAAGTAAAATGGCTATTTTTTACAATCTTATGAAAGAAACAGGTGCAAGAGGGAAGTTCTGGATTCGAGATATAAGTTATTTCGAGCAAATTTATAATGAAATGAATCCAAAAGGAGAAGCACAATTTTACTTAGTGAGGTTAGATCCAAAAGCAGCCATAGAAGGATTAGATGCTAATGATAAGAATCGTCAAAAAGAATTGAAAAGTCTCAAAAAGAAAAAACCAACTCCAGAATTTGAACAACAAATCAAACATTTAGAAGAAGCGATTGAAAAATCTGCTCATCAGAAAAAAACTCTTGAGCAAATTGCTCAAGAAAATCCAGCCGGCTATTACTTATCAGGAGCCATTTTCGTTCAATCAGGTGGGAAAGGCTATTATTTATATGGTGCCTCATCTAATCAACTACGTGAATTACTACCGAATGACTTTATGGTTTGGGAAATGATGCGTCAAGCGAAAAAGCGGGGATGCCATTCATTTGACTTGGGAGCAATTTCTGGCTTAGAAGATAAGCATGAAGATGATGCACCCGGACTGTATAATTTTAAGAAACGTTGGGGTGCCGTTAAAAGTGCTCGAATTGGTGAGTTTGATTATGAATTATCGCATTTTATTTCAATCTTATATCGTCAATTATTTAAGTTGCGCCAAATTTACTTTAATTGGCAAAAGAATTGAAAATAATAGTCGTAAAGAACGATAACTGACAAATTGTAATAGATTATTACTAGAATATTCATAAATACATGATATACTAGAATCTCGAAAGGGAGGTAATTTTGTGAAATTTTTAAAACGCTCACTGGTAACAATAATGATAGTAAGCCTAATCTTTGGTTTAGTATATGCAGGTGGAATCGGCTATTATTCTAATCGTTTTCAAGCAAATACTAAAGTGGGACAAATTGATGTAAGTAACTTGACACTCCCTCAAGCAGAGGAAAAAATAGAAAAATATGTACTAGATCAACAAATTGAATTTTTTGAAAATGATCGGTCAGTAGCAAGTATTAAAATGAAGGATTTACAGCCTCAAATTGACCAATCTGCTAAATTGGAAGAGCTTTATAATAATCAAAATCCAAATGCTTGGTTAAATTATTACTTTAAAGGTCAAAGTTTTGAAGACACCTCTTTAACTGACATAGAGATCGATTACCAAGTATTACAGGATAAATTAGAGGTCCAAGGTTTAGATAATAATAAGCGTTCCGCTTCACAAGATGCCTTTATCGACTATTCAGAAGCAGAAGGCTACCATGTTGTTGAAGAAAAACAGGGAACTCAGATTGATGAGGAAGCTTTAAAAAATGGTATGATGGCTCAGATTCAAGCGGGTAATTCTAACGTAGAATTAAATCAATATTACAAAAAGCCTACAATGACCAGTCAAGATAGCAAAATTGAAGAGTTTTTGGAACAAATTCAAGATGTTGTAGATACAGAGATAACTTTAGAGATTGATGGCAACGAAGAAGTCATTCCTAAGAAAGAAATTGAAAAGTGGCTGCATTTTGATGAGAACAATCAAATCGTTTTCGATGAAAATATGATTATGGAATTCTTAAAAACATACAATGATAAGTATTCATCTTACTTAAATCCTCGTTCCTTTAATTCTACTTTACGAGGTCAAGTTACAGTACAACCTGGTACTTTAGGATGGTCAATTGATCGACAAGCTGAAGCGAGTCAAATTGTAGAAGATTTGCAAAAAGGCGAGGACGTACGTCGCGATCCAGTAGTAGTAGGAAGCGGTTATGGAAGTGGTGGCGATGATATTGGTTCAACTTATGTTGAAGTAGACTTAGCTAACCAAACAATGTTTATCTATATTAATGGTCAACTTTTCACACAAACACCGATTGTTTCAGGAAAAGATGGGGCTGAAACAGTTCCAGGCGCTTATGCAATTTGGAGCAAGGAAAGAGATCGGTATTTAGAAGGATATGACTGGGTAAACGAAAAAGACTATAAAGTACATGTGGATTATTGGATGCCGTTTGATACTGTTGGTCAAGGTATTCATGATACTGCTAGTAGACCGGCCTATGGTGGAGATATCTATCGTTCTAATGGATCAATGGGATGTATCAATACTCCACCAGCAGTTATGCAACAAGTTTATAACGCTTTAGAAGTTGGTACGCCTGTCATTGTTTTCTAATTTATGCAATTTTTTTAAATACAAGCATCAGCATATGTGAACAATCACATATGCTGATGCTTGTTTTTTATTTTGAAGAAACTGCGGCAGGTTAAAAACTTAAAAATAGGCGAGTATAAACACTGACATTCTTAAATACCTTGGAGGTAGCCATGAAGATTATTGAAATTTCTTATGATGAACTTGCACATTTTTTAGCTAATAAAAGTGGCTTTTCTTTTTTACAAACAGCTCAAATGGCTAAAGTTTTAGTTGCTCGCGGTTTTCAGGAAAAACGTTTAGCTTTAGAAAATGCAGGAGTTATAAAAGCTGTGGGATTGGCTTATAGCCAAAAGGTCTTCGCCGGTAAAAGAATGGAATTAATGGCAGGGACTTTTGCAGCAGAAGAACAGTATGAATCACTTTTCTACCAGCATCTAAAGTTATATGCCAAACGCATGAAAATCACGGAGGTGATTGTTCAACCTAATCACAAGGATCATCTCTATAATAGTGAAGCAACAACCATTAAGGATTTAGAAGCAATACCAAGCTATTTTGATGAATTAGGTTATACTAGAGAAAAGTCAAATGTCTACAATATGCAAGGAATGCCGACTTTCCAATATTTAAAAGATTTAAGTGCTTTTACATCAGAAGATGAAAAATTGCTTTTAAAATCTTTTAATAAAAATAGTCAAAGAAAGATTAAAAAGGCTAAGCAGTTTGGTCTTTCGATACGAACAATGGACTATGAAGAAATGGAAGATTTCTGCAGAATAACTAGGGAAACCGTTCAAAGACAGGACTTTGAAGATAAATCACTAGATTATTATCAAGCAATGTATAAAAACTTTAAGGATCAAGTTGAGTTTTTAGTAGCTGAGATCAATCTTCCTAAAGCCATTGAAAAACTAAAAAGACAAATCAATGAATTAAACCCCAAAAAGTTCAAGATCAAGATCGAATCAAGTCATTAGAGAAAGATATAGAAATGGTTCAAGCCATTCAAGATGAAGAGAAAAAAGAGATTATTCCTTTAGCAAATATGTTAATGGTTTATTTAGAGCAAGAAGCAACTTATTTTCTGGGGGGATCGCTAGAATCTTATCGAAAGTTTTCAGCTCCATTTCTATTACAATATGAAGCCATGATGCGAACAATTAAAAAAGGGATTCCTTATTATAATTTTTATGGAATTGAGGGGGAATTTGATGGAAGTGATGGCGTTTTGCTTTTTAAACAAAATTTCAATGGTTTTATTCTTGAAAAAACGGGCGTTTTCTTCTATCGTCCGTTCCCGCTTTATTATAAATTGACTCACTCTTTAAAAAGAATAGTATTTGGCTTAATTTCAAAAAAATAATGCAAAATAGGATAAAAACCATCTGCAATAAACAGGAGGTTTTTGTGCAGAAAATAAAGCGTTTTCCTTTTAGAATATTGAATATCTGATATAATTGAAGAGAAATAATTAGAATCTGGAGAAAGGTAAAAGAATGGATATTAGACAACTAAAGTATTTCGTTGAAATTGTTCAGTCAGATTGCAATATGACTAGAGCAGCTAAGCACCTTTTTGTTAGCCAATCTGCACTTAGTCAAATAATTTCTTCATTTGAAGAAGCTCATAATTTAGACCTTTTTTATCGCGAAAGAGGTCGCTTGGTAGGACTGACGCCGATTGGTCATAAGTATTATAAGTATGCTTTGGAAATGATTGGTCTTCATGATCGAATGATGACGACCATTCACAATGAGTCGCGCAAGCTTAATAATGTGGTACGCATCGGTCTACCTTCTATTGTATTGAGAACTAGACTAACTAATGTCGTCTTAGATTTACGAAAAACTTATCCTGATGTAAACCTAGAAATTATTGAGGGCGGTTGTCAGTTCTTATATGAAAGGTTAGATGAAGGCGATGTGGATCTGGCTATTCTGATGGATCCCATTCGACGGACAGGGGAATTTCAAGACCAGGTTCTGATTCACGATAAATTTGTTGTCTTTATGGATCCTAACAATCCTTTAGCTAAGAAGAAAAAAGTGACCTGGGATGAAGTGAACCAAATGCCTATTGCCATTTTTAATGAATCATTTTCTACTAATCGTTTGGTAATGGATCAATTTGCTCAAAGACAGATGAAACCTGAAATTTTCGTTCACTCTTCTTCTTGGGAATACCTTATTGATCTTGTAAAAGGGAATGAAATAATTACGATTCTTCCTCTATCTACTTATCATTTAATGAATTCGGATCAAATAATTTATCGCGAATTCAAAAAAGATTTACCTTTTAATATCTATTTATCAAGAAAAAAATATGAAGCTTACCCGACCAGCCATAACTTACTTTATGACTGGATTAAAAACTATATAGACCAGCAAGTAATTAGTGGGTAAGAGTCAAATATCTTTCAAGCATATTTCTAAATTTTAGAAATATGCTTTTTTTTGTGCTGTCCACTCTTTTTTTAAATAATTTTTTAAATTTAACAAAACTGCTTTGAAAAAAATTAGGCAAAACTTTATTTAAATAGTTGGCGATTACACAAAGTATTTAATAGATAAAATTTAATACGAATTCATATTAAATCAAAAGCTATCGCACTTATGACCTATTTGTGAAAAATTTTTATAAAAAAACTGCTGAACTTGTGAAAAATAGTGGGAGAAATCACAATTAAAATCCTACCTGATTAGTAAATGTAATGGAATCGATTTCTTTTTCTAAGTTGCAAGCCTCTAAATGATTGCCTATACTCTATTTGTAAGCGCTTATCAAATTTTGTGTTGCATAATTTATGGAGTAAGTATTTAAATTTGATCGATCAAAGTCAATTTTGAGTTTGTGAATTATTTTTATCTAACAAGTTTTACTTTGTGATTTTGATTGAAGGAGAGAATAATGACTCAGTTAAAGACTTTAAGTTATACGGTTGATAAAGGCATAGCCAAGCTTGTCCTCAATCAACCCAAGAGCCTGAATGCTATTAATTCAGCAATGTTGGATGACCTAAATACCTTTATGGATGCAATGGAGCAGGACGAGAGTATTCGAGTAATTATCTTGACGGGTGAAGGTAAAGCCTTTATGGCCGGTGGAGATATTAAAGAAATGATGAAGATGGATGACCAAGTGGCTAAGAAATTCATTGAATATGGAAATTATACAATGAATCGCTTAGCAGGCCTTAAGCAAATAATGATTGGGGCTATTAATGGTTATGCCTTAGGTGGTGGTTTGGAACTCGCTTTAACTTGTGATTTAAGAATAGGAAGTTCTGAAAATACAATCGGTTTTCCTGAAGTCGGCTTAGGAATTATGCCAGGCTATGGAGGCACTCAAAGAGCTGTCCGTTTAATCGGCTTAGGTGCTACAAAACGATTAGTTTTCACTGGAGAATTGATAGATGGTAAAGAAGCTTATCGATTAGGTTTGATTGACTATTTAGTTCCTTCAGCAGACTTATTAGAAGAAGCTGATAAATTAGCTGACAAACTAATGCAGCAAGCCCCACTTGCTTTAAAAAAAGCCAAACTGGCTATTAATCGAGGTTCCCAATCAAGCTTACAAGAAGGACTCTTATTAGAAAATGAAATTGTGATTGGATTATTTAATAGTCAAGATCGTATCGAGGGTATGAATGCCTTTGTTGAAAAGCGAAAAGCTAATTTTAAAGCCAAATAAGTTAGGAGGAATAGTATGAGTCAATATCAAGCGATCTATGATGAAAAACGTCGTTCAGTTGAAGAGTTAGTCGCAATGATTGAACCGGGTGAAGGGATCGTTCTAGCAGCGGCTGGAAGTGAGCCATTATTGATTACCCAAGCTTTAAACAATGCTAAGCAACTTAAAGGGAATCGATTGTATCGGATGTTATCAATGTCACCGGTAGTTAATCTAGCTAAAGATCAATTAAAACAGTTTACTTTTTTCTTATCAGGCTTGGATCGTAAGGCTATGAGAAATACAGATGTCGATTTAATTCCTTCTCATTTCTCAGAAATACCCGCCATTATTAAACAAAGAGAACCAGAACCTGTAATGATTAGTCAAGCTTCACCAATGGATGAAGATGGATACTTTTCATTTGGCTTAACAGCTGCTTATACACCGTGCACGGTTGAGTTTGCAAAAAAAGTGTTTCTTGAAGTAAATGAAAATATGCCGCATACACATGGAGAGGGGATGAGAATTCATATCTCAGAAGTAACTGCTTTTGTAGAATCTTCTGAAGATGTTGTAGAATTACCGGATATCGAATTATCAGATAAGGACCGCAAAATTGGTGAGTATGTTGGGGACATTATTGAGGACGGTTCAACTATTCAAATCGGCTTTGGAACAATTCCAAATGCTGTTATGAATGCTTTAAGCCATAAGAAAAACTTAGGGATTCATACCGAAATGTTGCCATCATCAATAGTAGATCTTTATAACAATAAAGTTATTACTAATGAAGAGAAACCGGTCGGTAAACACCGTTTCTCAACAACTCTAGCTTTAGGAAATCGTCGCTTGTATGATTTTATTGATAATAATGAGGATGTCGAAATTCTTCCGGTTAACTTCATAAACAATATTGTTGAACTTGCAAAAATTGAAAACCTGGTCTCAGTCAATACAACTTTAGAAATTGACTTCTTGGGTCAATGTAACTCTGAACAATTAGAAGATTTCTACTATTCTGGTACCGGTGGTCAATCAGACTTTGCTGTGGGGGCAAGAATTGCTGCCAATGGTGTGGGAATTGTTTGTCTATATTCGACAGCTAAAGATGATACCATTTCTCGAATTGTTCCACATTTACATAGTGGTTCACCTGTTTCAACCTCAAAAAATGATATTGAAATTGTTGTTACAGAATATGGGGTAGCCCACCTTAAAGGTAAGAGTATTCAAGAAAGAGTACAAGCTTTAATTGAAGTGGCGCATCCGAAGTTCCGTGATGGTTTAAGAGAAGAAGCCATCAAGCTTGGTTATTTAGAAAATAAAAAATTAAAATAAAAGAAAAGGATTGATTTAAAAATGACTACAAAGATTGAAAAATTACAGTATTTATATCCAGAAGATATCTATGGTTACTCGCATGATCTTTCAGAAAATGAAGTAAACTTCCTAATGAAGCTGCGTGAAGTACTTGAAAAAGAACTTTATCCAGTTATTGATGAGCACTGGAAGAAAGAGCTTTTCCCGATGGAAGCTTTTAAGAAAATTACTGATTTAGGTTTGATGACTCATCCAACTCTTTTCGAGGGACGGGAAAATAAACGTAAAACTTCAGAAATTTTTAATCTTTTCCGTCTTTATGAATTAAACCGTATGGATTCTTCAATTGGTGCATTCACTATCGTCCACGGAGGACTTGCTTACTCAACTGTTTTAATCGGAGGATCTGAAGAACAAGTTAATTACTATGCACCTAAATTGGCCTCTTATGAATGGCATTCATGTTTCGGTTTAACTGAACCTCTTCACGGATCAGATATTGCCGGTGGTCTATCAACAACTGCTGAGAAACAAGGTAATAAATGGGTCTTAAACGGTGAGAAGAAATGGATTGGCGGGGCAGCAACTGCCGATGTTTTACCAATTTTTGCACGCGACGTTGAAGATGGTAAGATTAAATGTTTCATGGTAGCAGGCGGAACTAAAGGCTTAACAGTCGATAAGATTGATGGAAAGATTGCCTTAAGAATGGTCCAAAATGGACATATTAAATTAAATAATGTTGAAGTGGACGCTGAAGCGCGTTTAGAAAATATTAATGGCTTTAAAGATGTCGCTAAGATCTTATACACTACTCGTGCAGATGTGGCTCACTTAGCAACAGGTTTACATGCTGGAGCTTTAGCTAATACCTTGAAATACGTTAAAGAGCGTGAGCAATTCGGTAAGAAAATTTCTGAATTCCAACTAGTTCAAGAAAAACTAGCCAGAATGCAAGCAAACTGTGTGACTTCATTAGGACTATCTCACCGTTTAGCTGTTCTACAAGAAAAAGGTAAGTATGCAGAAGTTCAATCTTCACTCGCTAAAATGAATAACGCTTACCGTCTGCGTGAAACAGTAGCCCTAGGACGTGAGCTATTAGGTGGTAACGGTATTATTGTTGAACACGATGTGGCACGCTTCTTCGTGGATGCTGAAGCAGCGTATTCTTATGAAGGAACCCACGAAGTCAACTCATTAATTATCGGTCGTCACTTAACAGGTAAAGGGGCCTTTGTTTAGAAATACCAAGCTGAAGCAAGAGATAAGGAGCGAATTATGAAGAAAAATTTAGATGAAGTAGTTATTGTTGGGGCAGCCAGAACACCTGTAGGAGCCTTCTTGGGCGATTTAAAAACGGTTCGTGTTCAAGACTTGGGAACAACTGCTTTAAAAGAAGCAGCTAAAAGAGCAGGTGTCAGCCTAGAAGAAATTGAAGAAGTTATCTGTGGCCATGTGGTTGGTTCACCTACTTCAAGTAATATTGGTCGTGTAGTCGGCATTAATGCAGGTTTACCGATTGAATCTACTGGTTATACAGTCAACCGTTTGTGTGGTTCTGGTATCCAATCAGCTGTTTCAGCTGTACAGCTTTTACAAGCTTCTGAAAAGAAATATGTGGCGGCAGGGGGAGCAGAGTCCCTATCTAGAGCACCTTATTTCTTACCAGAAGAAGTGCGTTTCCAAGGATTTAAAACTGGTGATCAGCGATTAATTGATGCGAATACTATGATTCATACAGGGTCAGTCGGTGATGGGTACCCAGACTTGATTCATATGGGACAAACAGCAGAAACTTTAGCAAAGATGTATAAGATTTCGCGTGAAGAGCAAGATGAATTTGCTTTAAACAGTCAAGCCAAGGCCAAAAAAGCCATGGAATCAGGACGCCTCGCTCAAGAAATTGTGCCAGTTGAAATAACTGATCGTAAGGGAAATGTGACTGTGATTGATAAAGATAGTCACCCACGTCCGGATACTAGTATGGAAAAATTAGCTAAGCTAAGACCAGCCTTTGTTAAGGGTGGAAGCGTCACAGCCGGAAACTCTTCTGGACTAAATGATGGGGCAGCTTTCGAAATTTTTACGACTAAAGAAAATGCCGCGGCTAATAACTTAGAAATCATGGCTAAAGTAATGGATTATTCTGTTACTGGCTGTGAGCCAGATTTAATGGGGTTAGGACCAGTTAATTCGATTAAAGAAATTTTGGAGCGTAATGATTTTACTTTAGAAGATATCGATATTCTTGAGATTAACGAAGCTTTTGCAGCCCAAACTCTAGCCTGCTTGAAAGAATTGGGTAATGGCCCTGAAACAGAGCTATATGAACGCTTAAATCCAAACGGAGGGGCTGTTGCATTAGGACACCCATTAGGATGTACAGGCGCGCGAATGATTACAAGTATTTGTTATGAGTTCAAGAACCGTCCAGAAACACGTTATGCGATTGCATCAGCTTGTATCGGCGGTGGAATGGGAATATCTATCTTATTAGAAAACGGCTATTACAAGGATTAAGTCTAAAGAGATTAGGAGAAGTTTAAATGAAAATTCAAAAAACAATGGTCATTGGATCAGGTATTATGGGCAATGGTATTGCCCAAGTCCTTGCCCAGGCTGGTTATGAAGTTTACTTAAATGATATTAAAGAAGAATTTATTGATCGCGGATTAGAAAAGATTCATAAAAACTTGCAAAGAAATGTTGAAAAAGAAAGAATGACGGCTGAAGAAGTCGAAAGTATTAAAGGAAGAATCCATAAGTCTCTTTCTTATGATGATGCTAAAGATGTTCAACTAGTGATTGAAGCAGCCACTGAAAATCGTCAAATTAAATTGGAGATTTTTAAAGAGTTAGATAAAGTCACACCTGAGGAAGCTATTTTAGCCACTAATACTTCTTCTCTGTCACTAACAGATATTGCTTCAGTAACTAATAAGCCGGATAAAGTAGTTGGTATGCACTTCTTTAATCCAGTACCAGTTATGAAATTGGTTGAAATTGTGACAGCTTTACAAAGCAGCGAAGAGACGGTTCAAACCGTTCAAGAAGTGATCGATGCCTTTAATAAGACCATGATTATCGCAGATGACTCACCAGGATTTGCAGTTAACCGAATCTTAGTTCCAATGCTTAATGAGGCCATCTTTGTATTGGGTGAAGGAATTGCCAGCAAAGAGTCCATTGATACAGGGATGAAATTAGGAGCAGGTCATCCTATGGGCCCACTTCAATTATGTGATTTAATTGGTTTGGATACTTTATTATCAGTGATGACCGTTCTTTATAACGGATTCAATGATCCTAAATACCGTCCGGCACCATTGCTTAAACGAATGGTTGAAGCGGGATATTATGGTCAAAAATCTGGCAAAGGCTTTTATGACTATTAGGAATTGCTATAACTAAAAAGTTTACTTCTGTTAAACTAGAGCTAACAATTTGACCCCCTCATTTTGTCGGCTCTAGTTACTTTTATCTAACTAGTCACAAGGGGAGAGCCATAATTATGGAGGTGGAAATATGGATAGAATTTGCCAATTATTGGGGATTGAATACCCCATTATTCAAGGAGCAATGGCCAATGTGTCGCGCTATCAATTAGTAGGAGCGGTCTCTGAAGCAGGAGGCTTAGGTGTGATAGCATCTGGTGGTATGTCAGCTGATGAGTTAAGAAGACAGATTCAAGAAGTTAAAAAAATGACTCGTAAGCCCTTTGCGGTTAACTTAATGTTGCAAATGAAGAATATCGAGGAATTGGTTGAAGTAATTATTGAAGAAGGAGTACCGGTGGTTACCACTGGTGCAGGAACTCCTAAGAATTTTATATCAGCTTTGCATCAAGCTAATGTGAAAGTACTGCCAGTTATACCTAATGTTAAAATCGCTAAAAAAATGGAAGCGCTAGGTGTTGATGCAATTATAGCAGAAGGACAAGAAGCAGGAGGTCATATCGGACAAGTTTCAACCCTGCCTCTAGTTCGCCAAGTGATTCGTTCAGTTGATGTACCTATTGTGGCAGCCGGTGGTATTTTTGATGGTGCGGGTATGTTAGCTGTGGAAGCCTTAGGGGCTAGTGGAGTTCAGATGGGTTCTCTCTTTCTAAGTTCCAAAGAAAGCCCTATCAAAGAAGGGTTCAGGAACTTAGTTCTACAAGCCGACGAAACAACCACGGTGGTTACTGGACGTCGTCTAGGACATCCTGTTCGTGTGTTACCGAATAAAATGACTGAAAAATATATTCGTTTAGAATATGAAGGGGCTTCAGATGAAGACCTAATGAAATTAGCAGAAGGTGCTATGCGGCGTGCAGTTTATGAAGATGATGTCGAGGAAGGATCCCTTATGTGTGGTCAATCAATTGGCTTAATTACTGAGAGCCAGAATGTTGATGCGATTATTCAAAAATTAATGGAAGAATACCGCCAAGCACGCTTAAAGCTAATCAATCAATAAACATTTATAATAAGCTACTAAAAATCTCTAGACTTCTAGTAGCTTTTTAAGAGTTTTAAAAATAACAATAGTTGAGTAGATATCTTTAATGAAAACAGATTGAAAACGATTAATATCAGCATTCTTTGACAGGACTGCTAGAGTGTTTAAGTTAAGAATTTAAGTTAATAAGAATACTAGTATCACAACAAAAGTATGGAAGGGGTTATGACTTTAGAAATTAAACAAATTAGAGAAGACGCTATGACTTAATTAGTGGATTTAGTCCATGAGGCATGGTTCGAAGGGGTTTATAAAGCGAAGAAATTTGAAAAGACAGCATCTGCTATTTCCCTTAACAAAGCACTATAGAACAGCTCATTAGGATGCGTTGCCGTTCTTGGTGGATAAATTGTTGGTATGACTCTTTGTTTAACGAAAGAAGCAGATTCGACTTTTAGAATGTTCCAGTTAGACTTTATTGACAAATTGATCACCTTATCCAACCAAGCGCAACCGGATGAAGTCGAACGAGTGACTCGCGTATTCTAAAGTGAACGTCAAGCCTATAGACAATTAATTACCGAAGTCTTTGATTATTTTAAAGAACAGGACTTGGAAAATGTTTATTTAATCACCGATACGGATTGCAATTACCGTTTTTATGATTACCTCCATTTCGAGCTTATCAATGAGACACGTATTAAATTACCAACCAAAGAGGGCTTTAGATATCGGGATGAATTTATGTATGCCTATTCACTTTAAACAAAAATTTTAAGACAGCTTAATCCTTTAAGATTAGGCTTTTTTTATGCAAAAATTTAGAAAAATAAAAAAACACAAAAATTTTTGTTGACAGGAAAAAGGAAAGACGGTAATATTCATTTTGAAAATGATAATAATTACTATTTATCTTTAGGCAGATAAATTTAAAAAAGGAGATCGTATGAAGTATCAAGCAAAAACAAAAAAATGGTGGTTAGTTCTTTGTCTTATTATTGGCTCTTTAGTGAATATTTCTTCAATTCAATCTGTTAAAGCAGAAGAAGAAAGAAAAATAGTCACTTCTTTTTATCCAATGTATGCCTTAACCAAGGAAATCGTTGGCGATAAACACCCTGTTTTGATGATTAATTCAGCGAATGGTATTCATGGTTTTGAGCCTTCGGCTAATGATGTGGTGGCCATTTATGATGCTGATATCTTTGTTTATCACTCAGATATCTTAGAATCTTGGGCTCAAAAAATTAAGCACAATGTCGAAAAGCAAGAGAAATCTAATGTGATTATTATTGAAGCTTCGAATGGATTAGCTATGAAGAAAGTGCCGGGTCTAGAAAAACTAGAATTGATGGAGGGTAAAGATGAATCAACCCTTTATGATCCACATACCTGGTTAGATCCCATTGAAATAGGCGAAGAAGCAAAGTTGATTGCTCAAGCCTTAGGGGAAGTGGATAGAGATAATAAAGATTACTATTTGCAAAGAGCAGAAAGTATTGGAACGCAAGCTCAGGTTATAACGGATAAATACACCTCACTTTTTAAAAAGCTCAAGCAAAAGACTTTTGTCACTCAGCATACAGCCTTTTCTTATTTAGCCACACGCTTTGGCTTAACACAGTTGGGAATAGCAGGTGTGTCTGGACAAGAGCCCAGTGTGAAACAATTGCAAGAAGTGAAAAAGTTTGTGGAAAAATATCAAGTCAAAACCATTTTTACCGAGCCGAATATTTCAGATAAAGCTTCACAATTAATAGCCCAAGAGACTGGAGCTAAGGTAGAAGTCTTGGATCCCTTAGAAGCGGATCCCCATAATGATTTAAGTTTACTAGCTAATTTAGAAAATAATTTACAAAGACTGTTAAAAGTTTTGCAAGAAGAAGGAGAGAAATAAATGAAACCATCTAAAATACTCTTGTCATCCGCCGCTTTATTGACACTTTTAAGTTGGCATGAACCAATTAAATCAATCTACGCTCAAGATGATAAAGATTCATTCATTAATTATATTGAGGGTAGCGATGGAGAAAAGCCAAGTAATGTCTCAAGCACTGAAAACCGCACTATGGAAGAAATTTCAATGGAAGAAGGCATTGCGGGCGAGCAAATTATTGTCCAAATCAATAGGGAAGGTTATGTGACTTCTCACGGTGATCATTATCACTATTTCAATGGAGCAGTTCCTAGTGATGCTATTTTTTCAGAGGGAGTCTTAGCCCCTGAAGATTATCAATTTAATGAAGAGGATCTTGTTAGTCAAACGGATGAAGGGCAAATTATTTTAGTAGATGACCAATATTATCTTTATATAGAAAATCCAGATCAAGCTAAAAATCTTCGTTCTTTAGAAGAAGTGTTACTACAGTCATACAGTATGGATCCTGTCGATGCAAAGGCTATTTATGATTTGATGGAAGAATATGAACTTGGCGAAGAGGCTATTATTACTTATGAATTAGAACGCAGTCCTGAAGAAGTAGCAGATCAAAAAGGGATTGAAGGAGAGCATGTTGTTGTCTATTTAACCGAAGAAGAGTTTGTAACCAATCACGCTTTTGATTTACATGTTTTCTATGGTGACCTTGATCCAGAGGCTGTTTTCTCTGAAAGACTCCTAACACCTGAAGATTATCAATTGGACCAAGAAGATGTGGTCGCAGAAATTAAGAATGGATACATTGTAAAGCTAGAAGATCAGTACCAAGTTTACATAGCTCCTGAAGATCGGGCCCAAGCTGATAATATCCGAACTTTCCAAGATATTGAAGCTCAAGTAACCAGCAGTCAAAAGGTCTTTAAACAAGCAGGTGGAGTGCGTAAAGATGTAGCTAACACCATAGCAGCTGGTGAAGTGGGTGGATCAGGTAACCGCAATTCTAGTGGAGCTTACGTAACGGATGATGGATATATCTTTAACCCTTATGACGTTATAAAAGATTTAGGCAATGGCTTTATTGTTCCCCATGGTGACCACTTCCACTTTATTCCAAAGTCAGATTTAACGCCTCAAGAAATAATGATTGCAAACGCTGTTCTATCAGGTGGAAAAATTTCACAAGGCAACAGTAAAACAGCTGATAAAGGAATGGTTGATCAGATCATTCATGACAAAGCTGTTAATCATAAAGGTCCTTACACAACGGATGATGGTTATGTCTTTTCAGTGGGATCCATTACTAAGGTAACGGATACAGGTTTAATTGCTGCTCATGGTAGTCACTTCCATTTTGTTCCTTTTGCTCACTTAAACAAAGGAGAATTAGCCCAAACACAAGCTTATATTCAAAAGAAATTCGGAATTAAACGTAATTTATTGGCTGAATTTGGTTTAGCTAAAGAAGACAACAAAGTTGATCAGCCAAGTAATAAAAAACCTTCTCAAAACCTTGATAAGATAGCTGATAAGCCAACTGAAAATGATCAAGGTAATAAAAACCAAACAAATTCAGAATATCAGCGCCTATTAGCCAAACTCTATGCTTTGCCAATCAACCAACGTCATACTGAATCTGATGGTTTGGTCTTTGACCCGGAACTCGTAACAGATGAGATTGAGGGAGACTTCGTCTTACCTCATGGTGACCACTTCCATGTTATTCCACGTTCAAGTCTATCAGATTTAGAAATTAAATTAGCAGAAATGAAATTAGGCAAACGTCCATCAGTCGCTGTGAAGCCAAAAGACCCACAAGTTGATAAAGCAGATAATGAAAAACCAGCTGAATTAGACCAAGCAAGTCAATCTGAAAAGCCTAGCCAACCAGATCAACCAAAAGCAGATGGAAAAGTTGATTTCTTAGCTCAAAATTATAAGAAGTCAGCTAAGGGTAAGGACGGTAAAACATATACAACGGATGATGGCTATGTTTTCACACCAGAAAGTATTTTGAACTACTCTAAAAAGGGGCTTACAGCTGAGCATGAAGGACACACTCACTTTATTCCTTTTGGTGATTTAGACGACAGTGAATTGAAAGCAGCTGCTGACTTTATCAATCAGCGAAACATTAATGCAGCAGAAGAAAGTAAATATACAGCAGAAGAAATTGCAGCCAAGTTGGCCTATATTTCTTTGGAAAATGGTGTAGCCATTGAAGATCTGGAAGTCAACGGTAACGAAGTGATTATTCCGCACGGTAATCATTCACATACAGCGAATATGGATAAAATTCCAACAGAATTAAAGCAGTCTAACTTCACATCGGAAGAAGACTATCAAACTCAATTGATTACGCTTAAAATGAGTGAAGTATCGCGTAATAAGTATTACATTGATGTTTGGCGTAAAGATGCTACCATTTATGCTTTAACGAAGTTCTATAAAGTAGTAGAGATACCATTAGATGACATAGAATTACCAATTAAATATGATCAAGTCTCATTAAAAGATGTAAAAACAATAGAAGATCCACTTTTTGAAAAGAAAGTCTATGTCGCTCAGCGCTATAAAGTTAAGCCATCTGATATGTTTATCTTTAATGGTCGTATCAAAGTTGGTGATCTTAATTTAGTGATCGATGAGATTGACGTAACAGAAGCCTATGAAACAGATTCAAATGATTTGCCAGAAACTAAAGAAAATGTTGAAGGAGAAAAGGATGAAGTGGTTGAAGAAACTCCTTCTAATAAAGGAGTTAGCCATCAAGCGGTCATTGAATATATTAAAAACTACTATGGTAAGGCTGCTAAGTCCGTTAAGTACGGAAAAGGTTTTGGATATATAGTGACGCCAGCTTCTGGAGAAGAGAATGTATTAATTATAGAGTCTGAAGCAAGAGCAGCGATGGAAAATAAAGAGGCATTGCCAGAACTTGCTAGTCAGAAGGATGGCGTAGATTCAGAAAATGAAGTTTCTTCACTAGATGAAACTACCAAAGAAATTCCGATGGAACAATTGAAAAATTTTGTAGGTAATTACTATGGGGTAAACCCATCAAGTATTCAAATATTTTCAGGCATGGTAATCGTTCCAAATCCTAATCCAGATTATGCCAACCTTAATCTTACGATTAAACAAGTAAAGCTTGCTTATATTATGAATGGTGAATTACCTGCTATGCCACAAGTTGCTCCTTTTGCAAAAGAAGAGATTGGAGAACGAAATGATTCTAATTTAGATGATGCAGAAATAGGCAAATAATCAAAATTATAACAAAGTTGTGTTAAGAGTCCTTGTTAATGATCAAAGGACTCTTAATTTTTATTTAGGGAAATTAAATATCAAAATTTATGTCATACAAATAAATTTGATAGACAAGAAAGTAGGCATATTTTATAATCGAAATAAATTTTTTGATTATAAGGAGCAAAAGCTATGGCTAAGAAATATCAGTGCTCTTATTGCGGGAAAGAGTTTTCCAAGTCTAAAATTGACTGGGAAGGTTCAGAACCTGAGTTTGAAGAATATTACTGCAAAAAATGCAGCGAATCTCTTATACAAGCGAGTATCAATGCGATGGATCCCAATAGCAACGGCTATGAGGAAGACGGATTTTAGGAAGAGGAAAGGTTAGGTTTTTAAATTTAATTATTAAAGCATTTCATTTAAATAGAAAATAAGACTTCTATCGATAGGAGTCTTATTTTAATTGTCTACTACAAGACTTAGAAGTAGCCAAGGAATGTCTATTCATTCATGATATAATATAGGAACAATCTTAAAAACTTAGCTTAAAGTAGTAAGAAAAGAGGTATTTAATGAAGCGCTTTATTGAAATTGATGAACTTAGCCAGTATCCAAAAGCTTTTTTTATAAATGTAACACTGGGAAATGATCAAGCCAGTGGCGATGACCACTATTTAGGACTTGAGGAGCCACTATATGATGAGGCGAGTCACATTCCGCATGCCAAGTCATATTATTACGAATTGGTGTACGATGATAAGGGGTATATGAGGTCCCAGAAAAGTTTATAAGCTCATTTCAAAGACCTTAAAGACAAAGAGCTCATGGTGTCTTGAGGATTGGGCGTAACCGCTTGTAGCAATTTATTAGCCTTAGATGAAATAGGCATTGAAGGAAAGTTATACACTGGTTCTTATTCGCAATGGTTGAAGAAAAAGCAGAAAGCTGTTAAAGGAAATGATGAGTAGAAAGAGTGAGTGAATGAAAAAAGAAATATTTCCGACTGAAGTATTGGAAGTTGAAATTACTGAGTTAGACCATAAAGGAAATGGCTATGCCCGTTATGTCCATGCGCCAGACCGTGGGTCGAATGGAAAGGGCTTGAAATTATTTATACCCAATGCCGTTCCAGGGGATAGAGTTCGGGTGACGGTACCTAATGCCAAGGGCAGAAAGCGAGCAGTCGTACCGTTTGATGCATTATTAGCAGCCAGTCCTGATCGTAATCTTAATATTCCGCTCAAAGACGCCAATGCCGGGGGAACGCCATTAATTTCCATGACCTATCCAGCTCAGTTAGCTTATAAAACCCAAGAAGTAAAGGACCATTTAGCAAGCCAAGGATTCGATCCGGCTTGTGTTCGACCCATTATTGGGATGGATGATCCCACCCGTTATCGTAATAAAATGGAGTTAAGCTTCGGAGCTGAAGGGGCTATCGGTATGCATGAACAAGGTAACTTCACCAAAATCATCGATATGAAAGATTCGGTGCTTGCTCCTAAACTATTTGTCCGGGTAAAAGAAGTAGTCGCCGACTGGCAAAAAGATTATCAATTATCCTATTATGACAAACAGACTCAAAAAGGTCTTTTGAGAAATCTCTTATTGCGTCAATCCTTTGTCACCGGGGAGTTGATGGTAGTGATTTATGCCACTGAAGCACCTAGTCAAATGCAAGAGGCAGTGGATGATTTGAGTCAGCGGCTAAGCAAACGCTTCGATCAATTAGTTAGTTTACAATGGATTCTACACAAGGAAGCGACGGAACGGATTCAAGCCGACGAAACGTTTATTCTTCATGGGCGCGATTATATTAATGACGAATTAAATGGCTTTCGCTATCGGATCTGGCCGGAGACCTTTTTCCAAGCCAATCCTGTCCAAGCGGAGAAATTGGTACAACTAGCCTTGGAATTCGCCCAGGTCAATGATCAAATGCGCGTCTTAGATCTTTTCTGCGGGGTGGGAACTTTTAGTTTGCCCCTAGCTGAAAAGGCTAAAGACTTAGCCGGTATTGAGATTGTTGACCAGTCGATTCAATCAGCTATTCGCAATGCGATTGATAACGGCTTAGACAATACCTTCTTTATGACCAGTGATGCGAGAAATGGCTTGAAGCGCTTGGAAACCGAGTGGGGACGACCTGACTTATTACTATTAGACCCTCCTCGTTCTGGGGCCGGTGGAAAAGTCATGCGTGCGATTGGAAGATTTGGTACGGATAAAATTGTTTATGTTTCTTGTTTCCCTAAAAGTTTAGCAGAGGATTTGGTTTGGTTACGTGACTTTGGTTATGAATTGGTCTCTGTTCAGCCGGTGGATCAATTTCCGCATACAACGCATGTGGAGACGGTAGCGTTATTGTCCAAACTAGATATCGACCAATGTATTAAAGTGAAATTAGATATGGACGAGTTAGATGTAACAGCATCTGAAAGCAAGGCTACTTATGAAGAAATTAAAGAATATGTTATGAAGAAACACGGCATGAAAGTATCTAATCGTTATATATCGTAAGTAAAGAAGAAATGTGGACTTGAAGTTGGTAAAAATTATAATGTTTCAAAGAAGGAAAATCCTATAGCACCTAATTGTCCACCTGAAAAAGAAGAGGCAATTAAGGAGGCTTTAAAACATTTTAAGATGATTTAAATTGGAGTATCTCGTAAAGCCCCATTGAGCTAGCAGTCAAGGGGGCTTTTTCTTGTGTGCCCAGCATGGGCACAATCTAATGGGTGAAAGTCCCTAGTCTGC
>NZ_JBNUPE010000006.1:0-98185 GCF_050409585.1 Facklamia sp. P9177 | reverse complement strand
CACCCGGCGCAAGGTCTATGTTCGGGCGACGAATGATATCAAATGTAAGTTCAGCCGGTCCGTATTCGATGACTTCATCAGCAGGATTTTTAATAACATTTCCATTTTTATCCTTAATTCCCTCAACACCTTCAATCACAGTTTTTTCTTCACCCGGCGCAAGATCTAGATTCGGGCGGCGAATAATATCGAATGGAATTGATTCTGGTTCCGAAAATATAAAGTTATATGTATGTCTTGCAATGTTACCCGCACCATCAGAAACATGAAATATAACTGAAGCTGTCCCTAATTTAGGTGATTTAAAAGTGAAGGGTAGGGAAGCTTGTTTTGGGTATAAATCCAAATTACCTATTTTATCTATAGGTTCTAAAAGTTTACTAGTCCCTTCAGGCATAGTAAAACCAAATTCTCCTAATATTTCAGGATTTATAATTTTTATAGATTTAACACCAGTAAAGTCATCGGTAAATCTAAATTGAAGGGGTCTTTCCAACCTACCGTATTGAATATTTCTTTCTAGATAAAGATTTTGGGTTCTTCCTTCAACAACCCCATCATTATTTCTATAAGTTTGTTTGTTTCTACTATTTTCATCGATAAATTGATTGGTATCATTTAGGAACGATTGACTTGTTCCAGTATTTGATTGAGCTAGGTTAGAGGGATCAACTATAGTACTAGTTTCAGTACTAGGTTCTGAGTCTTGGTTTTCAGCTGAAGATTGAATAGCTTCTATCGTCGTTGTCCTTTCAGAGGATTGATCATCAGATATAGATGTGCTAAAAACTATCAATTGTTCATCACTAGGCGTTACATCTTGTCCATAAACATTATCCATCATTAGGATTGAACTTAAAGATGCAAGCGTTAAAATAAATAACGATTTCTTTTTCACGATTAAACTTCCTTTCCAAAAAGATATATATTATAAGATTAACATATTTATTTTAAAAAAACAATTGGTTGAATTAATAAGGCATGCATTATACCAAAGAATAATAGTTCTATCAAAAAAGAAATGACCTTGAAATATGAGGGAAACAAAGGGGATTTTAATGTCAAACTAGTTGGTAGTAAAAATTTATTGAAGACAAGGAATTGCGAAGGTACTTTAAAGAAGACAGATACTCAGAAAAAGTTCAAAGTAGGCTATTAATAATGACTTTTGCTTAATAAATAATACCATCCACTGCTAAACTTTTTTAAAAATCACACTAGATTCCAATAGAATTTTTTCATTATTTCTTTCCTTAAACATTTTCCATATCGGGAGAAACTATTTACTAAGAAAACTGTCAGCTTCGAGGCTTGGAATTTATTAAGAGATTCGTTAAATTGATTAAGAGAACATAATTTTTTAGGAGGGGAGAAGACGGAATATCCTTTATTAGCAAACAAATTACCCGTATCGATCAAAAAGGTTTGGAAAAAATTTTTGTGCTTACTTTTTTTAATTACTTTTGGGAGTGGACTGATTGTTGCAGCTTTGCTAAAAACTATTGATCAACTCTCACTGATCTGGCAGGCACTAATTGGTGGGTACCTAGCCCTTGTTTTCATTTTGTTTATCCTGGATTTATTTCTTGTCAACTATGGCTATCACTATTTTCGTTTTGAAATGAATGAAGATGAATTAATTTTCCAAAAGGGGTATTTTTTTCGCTCAATTACGTATGTTCCTTTTTCTAGAATACAACATATAGAGACTGAGCAGGGACCTTTTCTTAGACAAGCACAATTGATGAAAGTCATCATACATACAGCTGCAACGAGTCACAGTATTGCAGGGTTATCAATTGAAGATGGTACGAACATTCAAAAAGAAATTTCAATGAAGTCTGAGATGGATACAAACAGTGAAAACAGATAAATTACATTTCCATTCGATGGCTATATTGGTTTATTTTATAAGAGCGGTTAAACATAGGATGTATTTAATAATCCTTTTGCTGATAGGGAACGATTCTATACCGTTTAAAAGTTTCGCTCTTTTAACTATATTTTCTCTTAGTATCCTTGGGAGTCTTATCAAATACTACAGTGTTTTTGATAGAAACGGCAGGAAGTGAACCTGACGAATCCGAAGTTTCTTTAACTGCAGTCAACCTTTCTACCTTTAGACAAATTGAATCCTTTCAATCCCTTATAGGGCAAAAGGATCTACGTACTCAAACAACTGAAAAAAATGACGACAGTACTGTTCGCTTTCATCTTTCCTTTAAAGATATTTTTATACGCCATAACAGATATCAAAGCCATTTTCCCCTTTATTGGTATTTTAACATATATTTATTAGTGGCTACCTGATCAAATGGTTATGGAATGGCTTAATCGAATTCTTTAGATCGTAGAGAGTGGTTCTTTGTTAATTTTGATGCCTTTGGGTATTGTTTTGATAACAATTCTTTCACTGATAAAAAATTTAGTAAAATTTTACCACTTTGAAACTTCATTGTGCAATGAAACACTCACGATTCAATATGGTCTGTTTGAAAAGGAAAGTACAAAAAATTCTCCTGAATAAAATTCAAGGAATCCGCTTCATAAACAATTATTTCGAGCATTCTTGAATCGGGGATCGATTGAAATTATTCTGATAGGTGGTCAATAAAAAACAGAAAGAGGGCTGAGTCGTGTTTATTTATTCCCTCTAATCCCTTTAGCGAATGATTACAAGGAATTAAATCGTTTCTTGCCAACCTTTAATTTTTATCCTCCCGAATTAACCCTAGTCAGTAAAGAGCGTCTCATCTATTTTGGCGCTGATATCTATTAATCAAAGCCCCCGTACTATTGATAGGATTCCATTACCATTTACTTTTGGAGTTATGCTAAGTTTGCTTTTCATCTTTTTACTGGTTAGAGGCTATGTGAATTGTCACCGTTGTAAAAATAAGATAATGTATATTATGTAAACCCATATAAATAAATTGTATTTCAAACTAAAAAGCCTAATAGAATGATTCTATTAGGCTTCTAACGAGACGGACCAAGCTATGATTAAAGATCTGATTCAACGGCTGACTCTTCTATTGAGAGGTCACTTATAGTTTCGTCTTGAAGAACTGTTTGCTCAGCATCAAGTTGAGTTTCTTCAGTTTCAGCGTCATCTGCCGATTTCTCAACCGTTGTTTCTTCAATTTGTTCAACTGATGTTATTTCTTCTTCAATCGCTTCATCTGTAGAAAGCTCTTCAAAAGTATCGCCGACAATCACTTCTTCTACGGAAGCTTCTTCACTAACACTTTCTTCATCAGCTTCAATCGCTTCATCCACAGCAACTTCATCATTAAGAGCTTGGATGGTAGCTTCTTCTTCAGTGACTTCTGTTGCAATCACTTCTTCGGTTTCTGTTATCTTATCATCAAACAATAATTCTAATTCATGAATCATTGAATAGACATCTCTTAAAGTAGAATTTGGATTTAATTGAACCCCAACTGCTTTTGTAAGTGTCCGATTGATTTTAGAATATACTTCATAAGGTTGTTTACCGAGAACTTCTTTATCCCGTCTAAATCTTGTATTCCAAATCACTTCATCTAGGATTGATTGAACATAAATATTAGCACGAGAATCTAAATGAAGATCGGGTGTATGGGCTGCTTTTGTTTCTAAAGCTTGCAATTCAGCCATTCTTTTTTCAATTTTTTCTTTTGAAGCAAATGGGTCTGATAAAGTAACTAGTGTTCTTGTAATTGCAAAACCATAATCTTTATGTATAGATAAATCTTTATTTTTGAGTTCACTTGTTGCATAATCAATGGACTCAATAATGTTTTTTAAAGCATTCATCCGGCTACCAATTGAGTTTAGGTTAAATATAGTATCTGATTGTTTTATCCCATTTAACTCGCCACCGAGTTTATCGATTAACTTAAAGGCTTGTTCTAATGATTTTTCATATTTTTTAGAAAGAACTCTTTCAGAAATTTTTACCAGTTTATCTTCTTCAATTTTTAATTCTTCTAGATCTGAAGCAACCTTATGATCTTTTACAATGTCTGGAAGTGTCAAGTCTTTTGATACGATTGATCCCACTTCGTAACCTAAAATTGATTGAAGTTTTTCTTGTAATTGTTGAACGGATAAATTAATATCCTTGACAGTCGATTTTGGATCCAACTGCACACCTACGGCTTTAGTAATTGTTTTATTAAGATCATTATACTGTTCAAAAGGAAGTTTACCTAATATGTTTTTATCTCTGATAAAACGTGTATTCCAAATGGCGTTATCTAATTTAGCTTTTACATAGATTGTTGCAATGTCCTCTTCAGTTAAATCTGGATAATCATTGATGGCCTCTTTTAGATCTAAGATTTGTTGTACTTGATGATCGATTGAAGCTTGTGAAGAGAATGGGTCTGCTAAAGTGATTAAAGCTTTAGTGATTGTATATCCCATGTCTTTATGGGCATGGCTGACTTTATTAGTAGCTTCAGTCGTTGCGTATACAATTCCATCAATGATCGTTACTAATGCTTCAATCCGACTTCCAATTGTATCAACCTTTAATGGAACTTTGCCCGCTATGCTTGCTTCGAGAGTGGCTTCTTTCTTGATGTTTTCAACCAATTTTGAAGCTCTTTCAAGGATATTTTCATAATTTGTACCCGCTAAAACTTCTTTCAGATGCTTAATTTGCTCTTCTTTATCTTTAATTACGAGCAGATCTTCCTTGTGATCAGCTACACGATCACGTTTAGTGACTTCTACAACTTTACCTTGTAAGGCTTGATTAAGTTGACTTTCAATTTCAGCCACCGCTTGGTCGATTTCTCCAACGGTTGATTTTGGATCAAGTTGAATTCCTACTGCTTTTGTGATTGCGCGATTTAAAGAATGATAGACATTGGCACCCATCTTACCTAATATTTTTTCATCCCGAATAAAACGCGTATTCCAAATGGCTTTATCTAATTTAGCTTTTGAGTAAATAGTTGCTGTATCTTTTTCACTGAGATCTGGTAGAGCAGCTGCCTCACTCTTGGTTTCTCTCAATTCAGCAATTAATTTCTCAATACTATTGTTCGAAGAAAGCGGATTCAACAGAGTGTATGTAAGATGTGTAATTTTTAATCCCATCATATGGTGGGCATCGATTATTTTATTATTCAAATGATTAACGGAATAATCAATTGCCTCAATTACTTCTGTAATAGCAGTTAGACGTGGCCCTATTGAATTTAAAGCATAAATTGTTTCAGGATTTATACCCTCGCCTTTTGCTATTGCAGTAGCGTCTGAGATGACTGTTTCTAAAATATCAAAACTTTTATTTAGGAGATCTTCGTAGGGAGTCCCTAAGACCGTTTGTTCTAATGCTTCTAATTTGTCTTTTTGATTTACTATTTCTATTGCTAAATCTTGTACATTTGCACTATAAGCTTGCGAAGTATTTGACGCTTCTTCTTGTGCGTATATTGATTGTTGCATCAGAGGAGTTCCAACACTAGCTAGCAATAATGCACTTGAAAAAATGATTGACATTTTTCTCATAAATACCACCTCGATCTATTATGATAAAATAATTATAACACGATTAGAAAAAAATCAATATTTTATCTCGAAACAGTTTGATACAAATTGTTTATATTAAAATGCGTAATATGTTCGTTCTCAAACCCTCCCATTTAAAATAAAAAAGAAACAATCTAAAATGTAGATTGTTTCAGGATTTGATACTTTATTCAATGGATCAATTATTGCTCATTAATCAGCTTCTCAACCGTCATAAAGTCTTTTGAGGTTCCCAGTATTACCAACATATCCCCTTTATGGATGACCGAATGAGGTTCAGGATTTCCAAGAAAATCACCCGAATCTCGAATAATTCCAACTATATTAAAGCCATGTTTAGCTCTCACGTCTAAATCGATTAGACTTTTATCCACCCATAATGAAGGGGTGGTTACTTCGAAGATGGAATAGTCATCAATAATATTAAAATAATCAACAAGATTCTTAGAGGATAAACTATAAGCTAATTTACGGCCACTTTCTTTTTCTGGAATAATCACTTTATCAATGCCAACCTTTTTAAGAACTTTGGCATAATAATCGGTAGAAGCTTTGCCGATGATTGTTTTTACACCGATTTCTTTTAAAGTGATGGTAGATAATATAGACGCTTCTAAATCCGATCCAATTGCAATAATGGCTGTTTGGATATTCGCTAGCCCTAACTCATGAAAAACCTCAATGTTTTTGATATCTGCGCAAATTGCATGGGTTACATAAGGAGCGATTCGGTTGATGCTTTCTTCATTATGATCAATAATAATCACTTCATGTCCTAATTTCATTAAATTCTCCGCTAAACTACGCCCAAATCTTCCGGCGCCAATCACTAGATATTCCTTCACATAATCACCCCACTAAGATACTTTCTTGTGCTTCGCGATAATTGTTCGAGGCTTTGGATTTGAAGAAGACAAACACCATCGCCATGGGTCCAATTTTACCAAAAATCATGGTAAAGATTATCACTATTTTACTCATCACACTTAAACTGGCTGTAATTCCTTGGCTTAATCCCACTGTACCATAAGCAGAGATAATCTCATAATAAAGATTAACCAGTGACTTATTAGGTTCAAAGAGGGTAAGCAAGATTAAAGCGATACCCACCCAAGAAAAAGAAAGAAAGAAAATGGCCAGTGATTTCAATATATTCTTCCTAGGAATCCGACGTCTAAAGACAACGGTATCTTGACTTTCGCGCAAATACGACAGAGTATAAAGAATTAATAAGGCAAAGGTTGTAACTTTTAAGCCACCGGCTGTTCCTCCGGGTGCCCCCCCAATAAACATCAGTAGATTCGTCACCAAGTAGCTCGGGGTGCGTAAGCCTCCTTGTTCGATCGTCGCAAAACCAGCCGTTCTTGTCGTTACCGATTGAAAAAAAGCCGCAGTAAATTTATCCACAAGATTTAAGGGTCCTAACGTACTAGGATTTTGCCATTCAACAACTAAAAAGAATAAGGCAGGTAAGATAATTAAAAGACTTGTTGTCACTATAACAAGTTTTGTATGCAAGCGAAGAGGCTTTCCATTTAAGTAATGGTGGATTAAATTTCTGCTAACTGAAAAACCGAGTCCCCCTACTATAATTAAGAACATTAGTACGATATTTATCCAATTATTATCGACATAGCCCATAAAACTTTGGTCACCGATAATATCAAAGCCGGCATTACAAAAAGCAGAAACAGAGTGAAAGATACTATTGATGACGCCTTTAATGACCCCATATTCAGGTATAAATTGAAAGCTTAATAAAACAGCACCAATGGCTTCAATAATTAAAGTAGAATAAGCGACATACCGCACAAGGTCTGCTACCTCACTAAAAGTAGTGGTGTTTTTTTCTTCTGCTAAGAACTTACGATTAGAAAAAGACAGCCGTCTCCCCATTAACATACCAATGGTTCCCACACCGGTCATGATTCCAATACCGCCTATTTGTATGAGAATTAAAATGACCGTTTTACCAAATGGCGACCAATGACTTGCGGTGGTTAAAGTCGCTAGACCCGTGACGCAAACTGCAGAAGCGGCTGTAAAGATACTATCAATCAATGAGGTCTGCACACCCTCATTAGTTGCAAAAGGTAATTTTAAACAGAGGCTCCCAATTAAGATGAGGCCCAAGTAGCTATAGAAGAATAATTCAGCAGGATTGATTGAAATGAGATCTTTTTTCCACTGGTTATAGACAAGCATGACTTTCCACCCTTCTGTGCACAAAAGTTAGTTATATCGTGGTTTAGCTTTTTTAATTTTGCTATTCCTATAGTAGTGAAAAAAAACAGGAATTTCAAACACAAATTACTCATTGTTTATTTTGACCAGCAACTTATCAATAGACTCATTTTACCCTAGAAAAGCTACGATTAGCTTTTTTTCTTTTGATGAATAAAACTATAATAGACAAGAAAATAAATAAGCTTAACGCAATCGTAAGCCATAACTTCCATGGAGATGGCTGTCTTCTTGTTATTGTCTCTTGAACGCTTTCTTTCGGATATGGAATACGTTTACCAATAACCAATAAGCGATGACTATTAATCATATAGGGTGTGCAGGTTAATAAAGTTACTCGATCTTCTGCTTCTTCAATTTTGAGGGATTCAAAATCATTAGGTTCAATCACTTTGATTTCAATCACTTGATAAGCTAAATCATCGCGCAAGTTATGGAGGAAAAATAAGTCGCCAACTTCCATTTTGTTTAAATCAGAAAATAATTTGGCGCTAGGTAAGCCTCTATGAGCTGTAATGACGCTATTTGTTCCTTTACCACCAACAGGTAAGCTGGTTCCTTGGAGGTGAGCGGCTGCTTTTTGTAAGACTTCTTCAGTCGCTCCTGCATGGATAGGTAATGAGAGATCAATCTTAGGAATATCGATAAAGCCTATCTGTTCATTGATTTCGAGCATGCGAGCATATTCTTTAATTCCTTCCTTTTGTTTTTTGGTAAAAGGATCCACCACGCCATTCATACTAGGAAGGATGGTCGAATTATAAGCATGGGCTAATTCAATCCGACGGTCTAATTCAGTTTGTGATATTTTGATAGATTGGTCCCTAAATTCTTCTACTTGCGTTCTTGCCGCTTGGTTATGAATATAACGCGCTACAAAAGGATAGGCGACCAAGGTCAAACCCAAAAGGAAAATAAAGATGTTTAAAACAGCTTTGATATTTCTTCTATTGATTGTAGCCACCTACTTTCCATTGTCAGTCTTTTTTCGATTATACAGCCAAAAAAGAATAGTAAGTAGTAGTAAAAGTAACAGGAGTAATAAAAGCCAGCGGTACTTGATAAAGAAGTTCATAGAGGTCTTGCGGTCTTTTTCAAATTCATCCTCTACATAAGGAATACGGTGTCCTCTAACCAGTAGGCGGTGACTATTGATCATATAGGGGGTACAAGTAATTAATGTCATATAATCATGCTCTGGAACAATATCAAGATATCCTATTTCATGAGGTAAGATGACATCGATTCGATCGACTTGATAGGCTAAAGTTTCATTTAAGTTGTTAAAATAAAAGACATCATCTATTTTTAACTTGTCTAAATGCGAAAATAAACGTGCATTCGGCAACCCTCGATGCCCTGTAATAACTGCATGGGTGTGAAGTCCACCTACCGGCAGACTTGTCCCTTCTAAATGTCCGATTCCTTTTTGCAGCACTTCTTCACTGGTTCCAGCAAAAACTGGTAAGTATTCATTTATTTTAGGAATATCAATGACACCAATTTGTTCATTAATCTCCAACATATGCGCATAGGCTGCACGTCCTTCTTGATGATCTTTTTCTGAAAAAGGATCCGAAAGCTTTGAAACGCCCTCTTTTTTCTGACTTAATTGGTCGTTGTAGGCTTGGGCAAGAAAAACACGTCGGTCCACTTCTTGTATAGACAGTTGTTGCACAGCCTCCTTATAGCTATTCACTTCCACGCGTGAGGCTTGGTCATAGAGGTAACGTGAAATAAAAGGATAGCATAAAGCTATCCCTCCCATTATAAAAAGTAGATTATAAAAAAAGAGTTTAATTTTTTTCTTCTTCATAAAGCTTACATGAAATCCTTTCTGTACCAGTTGTCGACTTATAAAAAAGAATGAATAAACCGATGGTTATAAAAAGAAAAGCAAGGTAGAAATATTTAGTT
Organism: Facklamia sp. P9177; assembly: GCF_050409585.1. Taxonomy (NCBI): domain Bacteria; kingdom Bacillati; phylum Bacillota; class Bacilli; order Lactobacillales; family Aerococcaceae; genus Facklamia; species Facklamia sp. P9177. The sequence continues at coordinate 88,498 of NZ_JBNUPE010000006.1, read as the reverse complement.
TTACATTCTCCTGTCGTTGGTAAAAAGCCAATATCACTTGGTTTAGAAGGTCGGTTAATAGGAATATCTTGCTCTTGCTTTGATGCTTCAACTGGATGGTTGACGATCTCCATTACAGTATAGTTCCAATAACTCTGACTGGTTATTTCAAAGGGAATGGCTTGTTCAAAGGGTTGGTATTTTAGACCTTGTACAATGGGGGCTTCGATTTCGATAAGATAGTATTTTCCTAAGGGCAGATTGTTGACTTCAAAATATCCTCGTGAATCAGATTCTACAATGTAGAAAGACCCTTCTTTCGAAGAGACTGGTTCGAAGAGGCGTTTTTTACTATTCCAAGTGACTACTTCAAAGCGTGCACCCATCAAGCCTTGCGCCGGCTTTTTATGGTTGACCTTTCGGAAATGTTGTCCGCCCTTTTCAAGCCCTTCTTCAAATGAGCTTTCATCTGTAGGCTCTGTGGTTGAGTCTTGAGAAGTCTCTTTAGCAATCAGATAATTTTTTACTAAAACTTCAGTAACTTCACCAGCCTTAATAGTGAAATGTATTTTTTTTGAAAGCTGATACCCATCGACCGTTTTTAGTTCAACTAATACATAGTCTCCTTCTGGTAATGAAGCGAGAGTGATTTCACCAAGAGAATTCGACTTCAATTCAGCCTTGCCCGAAGGATCCGTTGTAAAATGCCCTTCTTTAAACAACATTGGCTGGTCTGAATTCGCTGCATAAATATAAAAAGTAACATTCGCTAAATTCTTCCAATCATCCATTTGGTTAGTGGTCACTTCACCGATCACTTTGATTTTTAGGTAGCCCGTTTGAACGCGCTTAGGGAAAACATCAACTTCAAAAGCGTTTTGATAAGGCAAATCGATGATAAATGGTACCGTACGTTCTTCTTTTTTACCGGCTTGATTGATTTCTAATCCGTAATAGCTACCATCCGGAAGCCCGTCAATAATAGCTAGAGAATTTTCATTCGTTTTTGAAGAGTAAGATTGTTTAAATAGATGATCTAATTCACTAACTTTCTTTTCTTTTAAAGAAGCGATATCTGCTTGAGAATAGGCGGGATCGACCTTCCATACTCTATATTCTCTTATTGTTTCACTATCAACAGAATGAATGATCAAGCGATTGGATGTGGCTGAAATATGATTAAACGGTATGATCATTAAGGTAAAAAGCATCAATAGAAATGTAGTAAGTTGTTTAAATAACTTCATATCATACCTCCTAGTTTGAATATCCTTTGTTAAGGGAAATAGGCCTATTTCCCTTAACAAAGGATGGAGAAAATCTCCATACCTTAAATTCTTAATCGTTTAGGCTTCTTCTTTGGCCTTACGACGACCATAAATTGCAAGGAACATTAGTAATGCGCCTGCTACGATGAAGATGACAGTCCCCATACCACCAGTTGCTGGGATAGATGGACGTAAATTATTAGTAATCTCAAGTTTTTGATTATCTTTTTCTACTGAAAAATTAACAGCATCGGCTAACAACTGATAACCCTCCGGTGCTTTAGTTTCTTTAACTGAATACTGCGATGGTTTAGTTCCCTCATTTCCTTGTGCTGAGTATGCCAGTCCGTCAATTGAAAAATTACCCTCGGCATCGGATTTTAATTGGATAACCTTACCAACCATTGCATCTGGGAATTTTGGATTACTCTCGGCATTGTTAAGGGTGATAAGATGTTCGTTCCACTTCATCGGAGCATTATCTTCTAAGACAGTAAAAACAGCTTCTGAAAGAGCTTTCTTATTGGAGTCAACTTTTTGAAATTCTTGACTTCCGTATTTGATCGAAACATCATTTGAAGCGCTAGTAGTCTCTTCTACCACACTATTATTGTAAGTAATTGTTGCATTGTTTGTAATTGGTGTATCAGTAGATGAGTGAGTGCCGTTAAGGTAGGCAGTAAAACTAACTTCAATAAATGGTGCTTCATTTGTATTGGACGAAATACCATCGATTTCATTATCAGCGATTTTATTTCGATTTGCTAAAGGAACTTGAGAAGCGATTTGTTCGATACCCTTTGGTGTTAAAGCAATACTTATAGTTTGACCACTGACTGAATAATTGAAATGATCTTCTATAATTAACGTTTCATTTCCCACCTTAATCGTCGGTTTAAGGTCATCATGCTTAATCGTTAAGGCCGGATCTAACTGGTCTGTAAAGGTATATTTTGAATATTTTTCAATATTTGTTGGGATGGTTCCTTTTAAAATATATTGAAAAGCTTCGCCAACATTGAATGAGGCTTCGTTAAAACCTAACTTAGCAATATCCTTACCGATAACCGGAAAAGCACCTGTAACGTTTTTAGGATAAATATGAATATCTTTAAGATATTCACTACCGTCAAATTTAGTCATTGGAAAAGCAATTACAAATGGAACCGCTAATGACTCCGTTACGGAATTTGGTTTTTTTGTTTCAAAAACAGCAAAGTATTTAGGGTTAGCAGGATCAACATTTACTGTCCATTCAACCGTTCCATTTGAATCGGTTTCACCGAGAAGTTGGCCTCCAGATGCTGGCTGGGTAGGCTTTGTACCAGCAATTGCTTTATCATAGCTATCTTTATCAATTTCATAAGCTGTAAAGCTTACTCCAGATAAGGGTTTTACATTGGTACCGAGAGTAGAAAGGTCTGTAATTATTGTCCCGTCCTGGTTTGCTTTTGGCAAATCAGAATTATATGAATCTGCTTGCAGTTTATGAATGGTTACCTTTGCATCGAAAGGTTCTGTTGCAAATACTGAAGGGGCCTGAGTTAAAATGTTCGAGAGTCCCAAAATAAAAACAAGGACTGCTGTTAATAAGTTGCTTTTTTTCATGTGTTTACTCCTTTTCATGTGTTTTTTTTGATTGAAGATAATAAAAACTTGTTAAAGCCATTAATATGAAGCCGGAAACTAGATAAATCAGCACCCCCGTTCCTCCAGTAAGTATAAGGTCATGCGATTGGTAATTCATTACAACAATTTCATTGTCATTACCGTCAGAGCTTGTATCTCGTTTGCTAATAAAATCGACTTGCTTTTCATCCAATATGAATTCCGCTTGGCCTGTTTTATTCCCTTGGGAATCGGTACTTTCAATAATTTCAATAGTTAATGGTTGTCCCAGGAGCTTATAGCCTGCAGGGGCCTTTTCTTCATATAATAGGTACTTTCCAAGAGGTAAATCTTTAAAGACGATGGAATTATAATTATTCTGGCTAACGACTTGATCAATAAGACGGTGATCTTTATTATCCTCAGCTTTAGATTTTAAGCGAAAGATGCTGCCAGTTATTCTTGTAGTAGGGTCCTCACCGTCAATTTTATTGAAACTAAAATCGGTCCTGATAAGTTCATTAATCACAACATAGCCCTTATTAGCATCTAAGACGATTGCATTTTCGTTCTTAATTAAATCATCCGGCATTATAGAGACGTTGTTACTTCTATCTACTTGAATGATAACTGGCTTAACAATTTTTCGATAGCCATCTGGTACAAAGCTTTCATCCAGATGGAAATAAACATAATTCTCCTCTGTTCTGATGGGACGATAATTAGATAACTCTTGGTTAAAACTAACTCTTCCATTGGTATCACTGGTAACTGTCCAGCTTTCATGACTCGAACTTAATCCACTTGCTGGGTCCCCTTCCATACGGGTCAATGTGAAGCTGGCACCAGCTATAGCATTGCCATAGTCTCCATTTTGATTATTAATATCATCCCGTTTCCAAAATTCAATTTCGATCGGATGGAAACGGTTGATCACTCTCGGAATGCCATCACTGCTTTCGAAATTCCAATGGGCATCAGATTGGGAAAGCCAAGTTAATTCTCCTTTGTCAGAAACTTCTACTTTTGCACTGATACCTCCTCCACTTATTGTCTCATAATTAACAGGTGATTGGGTTTCTACAACTTCATAAGTTTTGCCAACTGGCAAATTCTTGAATGCAAGCAAGCCATCTGCTCCGGTTACTTTAGTAGCCAAAGCTTGTCCGACTCGTTCTTGTTTTTGTCTATCGTACTCATAAATTTGAAAGCTTGCACCTTCTAAAGGGGGCATTGACTCGATAGACAGACCTTCATTATCATCTGCTACTTTCTTTAGTTGGATATTGGTGGGGTTTTGACGATTAATGGCAAAATCTAAGCGATACTTGCCAGAGTCGTCTTTTGTTAAGAAGTCCTCCTCATCAGTACCTTCTATACGGGTGATGTGAGGGCGTATTCCTCCTGCATCCGAAACAATCTCTATTTGATAGACATTATTTGACCTTAAATGAGTGTTGGGACTACTCAATTCCCTTAATTCATATTTACCTGTTTCTACATCGGTAAAACCTGCTGTTCCCGTCGCATTGGTCGTGGCTGTTTGTAGATAGTCTTTTCCTTCTATTCCTTTTAGTTCAAATTGCACACCAGCTAAAGGAATAACCGGTTGCGTAAAAGGATCCAACTCTTCCCCTTTTTCACTATAGCCGTATTTCACAATTTTAAAGTTCGAGTCCACTAGGTTTGAAACGGTATAGCCTTGATTGTCATCTCCAGTGAGCAATTGATTGTATTCTGGCAGTATATCCGCAATATATTTATTGTCTAGCGTATCCAATTTTATCTCAATAATATCATAGGCATCGCTTTGGGCAACGTAACCTGGTGGAGCTTGTATTTCTTGTAAACGATAGAAACCTAGGGGGAGATCGTTAAAAATGACTGTGCCATCTGCAGCTGATTGAGCGATCAGAGCAGTCTGATTCGAGTCCTCAATATATTCACCTTGATCATTCTTGATAACAGGCGTTAAAGTAAACTTTGCCCCTTCTAACGGCAAGTCGTTAAGTCCCACCTTGGTGAATTGAATGGTATAGGTTAAGAGTTTGTTAGTCATTTTGATCTGATCCTCTGCCCCATCTACGACACTTGAACCAGTAAATTCGTCTGATCCAGTAGGGGGTTCCATAGTGACTTGTCCAAATTCATCTGTTGTAATTTTCCATGTTGCTTGACTCTTTTGATACCCTAAAGGTGCTCGAATCTCTTGAATAGTAAAGGTTGAATTAGGTTGAGTGGCTGTTCGATTGAGAGTCACTCGCCCTTTTGTATCACTTGTCTTTATTAAAACCTCTTCAGTTTTAGCGTCATTAACCACACGGAATTGAGCCCCTGATAAAGGCTTGCCTTTTTCATCTACCTTAAAGAAGGAATAGGATTCTCTAGTATTAGTATATTCATAAAGATTAGAAACTGGATTGCGTTTTAAAAGTGGGGCCACTTCTTTTTGTGTGTCTAAGTTAATTGTTTGAATATTTTTAATTATTAACCCGCTATTATCTGCTAATAATTCCAAATCAAAAAGGGTTTTTAAATGTTGTTTTACATAGCCAGGCGGTGTTTTTGTTTCTATTAATTCATAGGAGCCGACTCCTAAGTCCTCAAATTGAACCTCTCCACTGGAATCCGTTGTGACTGAAGCAATCTCAGCTTCAAAGGGCTGTGTTTGTTTCAAATCAAATTGAGCCCCAGCTAAACGGCTTTCATTTAAGCCAATTTTTGTGAACTTAAAATCAAGTGTATGTTCTTGATTGATAAGATTAAAGCTTTGGCTATCATCTGTAGAATTTATCTCACTAATATTGCTTGTATTGCCTTGTAGACGGATCTTGCCATCTGCATCCACCACCAGGGTCCACTTGTTATTGTGAGGCAAATAGTAGCCAATTGGGGCCTTGTCTTCAGTTAAGAGATAACTTCCCTCTGATAAGCGACTGTATTCAAAAATTGCTGACGAATTGCTAGTTTCTTTTGGAATTACTGTTCCATTAAGTGTTTTTAATGTAAATTGAGCATCTTCAAGTAAATCGCCTTGTTTATTAACTTTGCGGATTCTTAAACGATTGGGTTTGTTTTCTAAAATGGGAGGGGTATCCCCTAGCGAAGTAACGCTTCCTTTATAGGATTGGCGAAAATTTCTGGCGAAAACGGCTGATTTATCCTCGTTTTGATCAATATCAAATAAAATTGTTTTCTCACTTTCAAGGTACCCATCAGGCGCATTAATTTCTTTGAGTTCATAGCTACCATAGCTCAACTTAGTAAAATCTAACTTTCCTTCTTGATTAGAAATTACGGTCTGACTAAAGGAAGGATCCCCCTCTTTACTTAAGCGATAGACTGCATTCGCTAAGGGTTGTTGCGTTTCTTGGTCAACTTTTTTAAAAGTTAAATCCGTCAGCAATATCTCCAGTCGGATTAGTGCGGCGTTATTTAGTACCTCACGACCATTTTTGGCAAATGGACGATAAATATTATTATAATCAGGAGATAAAGTACCATTGGCTGAAAGATTGTATGCTCCATAATAACTGCCTTCTTTGGGGTCGAATTTATTTGCAACAAGACTTGGATTCTTTTCTAGTAGGCCAATTTTAGGCGGTGCATACCCATTAGGTGTACTTATAAGCTTGACATAAAAGTAAGGGTAACTTCCATCTCTTGGAACGTTGTAATAAGCAGTATAGCCATTAGTCCCTGTATATGAAGTTGGTTGGGAGTCGTCATTTACAAGGCTTAGATCAAAGGTAAACCAATCTTCTTCTGTTCGATTATAATGAAAAAGCTTTACTTCTACATTAGGCGCCGGATTATCAAACTGGTCTAAGGCTAAGATATTAAATTTATTTGAGACGGGTGTGGTAGAATCCGTTGCTGATCGTGCTTGGATATTAGAAAATCTTGCTATTACTTCATATTCTACAGGTAATTTAATGGTTTCACCGTCAGGAAAAGTGATGGATAAAATGGTTTGGAAGACCCCTGTTTGCGAAGTATCTATGGCTTCCTCCCATTCGTACAGCACTTCTTTCGATAAATCACTGTAATTTTCGACTACATTTTCCGCTAACAAAGGTTGATCGACTTGAACAAGAATTTCATCTTTTAAGATCGGCTCAGGATTTAGCTGAGTACTTTTATCTTTTGTGTGATCTTCTTGACTTGATTCTTTATTTTCTTGATTTATAGTAGTTGCATTATCATCAACTATCGTGACTGTTGTTGATTCTTCGTTTGTCGCTAATTCTTTATTATTGTCATCGTTTTTAGGAACAGTTTGCTGGGCAGTAATCTTCCTATTCGAAAAAAGCGTAACGGCTTTAACGGTAAAACTTTTACTCATCGAATCTGAACGATCTACCTCTGCTTGCAGTGTATGTTTAAAGTAAGCTTTTGGTATCCAAAATTGATAAACTTCTTCATTAGCATTCGCTTTGAATCCGACTTGCCAAAGTTTCTCTTTTTCTTCATTATAAGGATTTTCTGGTGCTAATGGTTCTTCCATTGTAAAAACTTCAGGTTCTACTAAATCAGCTTGACTTGGGGCTTGTGGTTCAACTAGGTCGGAAGGAATTTCAAGACCACTCTCAATTAGTTGGTTATATTGTGTCCAGTATGCTTCTAGTTCTTGCTCATAATTTGCATATTCTAGCTGATAAGTCTCTAGGGCTTCTTGGTAGGCTTGCCACTCAAGATCATTTTGCTTTTTGGCTTCCAGATAAGTTTGGTATTTTTCTTCGTAATGAACCTTATCCTGCTGATAGGCCTCCATCTCTTCGCGGTATTGCATAAAATTCTTAATAGCCCTATTAAAATCTGATTGCTGATTCACTAATCGCATGGAAATAGTTTCTTCTTGATTGGTAATAAGTTTAAATGAATGGACTTGTTCAAATTCAGCATCTGTTTCAAACATTATAAGCTGATCACTTGGTTCCATATTATTGTTGCTATTCAAAAATATTTGCCAAGTAGAAGGATTATTTTTTAATTGAAGAATATTCGGGTCTATTGCTTCTTGGGCATAGGCCGTAGTGAAAGTTTTAAAGGGAATGGTTGATAGAAGCAATAGGAGCACTAACATAGTATTCCAAAGGGTTTGTGAATATTTTTTCAATTTTATCACCTCTTAATCGTTGTGTATTCTATAACTTAATAGCATTTTAAGATCATAATCAATTGCATAGCTTTCTTCAAATATTATATCTAAAAAAACAGTTCCATTGCAAATGAATCTATAGCATTTATAAAAAAATTAAACATTAAGAGCAAAAATAACTATGAATCCGAACATTCGGCTTAAATTTCTTGTAAAAAATCATATAAATCTTTCTCCAAAGAAGACTCTATGATAGACTATTTTAGTAAATGGGTGATGGCGGTCTTCCGTCGTTTTTTTCATTTATACATTGTTGGTCGATTAATTTATCTCAATGAGAGAAAGGAATTTGATTATGAAAAGAACAGTAGGTACCGTAGTAAGAGGGTTAAGAGCACCAGTTGTCCATGAAGGAGACGACTTAGTCAAGATTGTTGTGGAGACTTTATTAGAATCTTCTAAGGAAGCTCAGTACAAGATAGAGGATCGAGATGTTCTTGCGATTACGGAATCCATTTTAGCGCGTGCTCAAGGCAATTACGTGACCCTTGATCAAATTGCAAAGGACATTCAGGATAAATTGCAAGCCAAAAAAATAGGAGTTGTCTTCCCTATTACAAGTCGTAACCGTTTTCAATCAACCCTTAAAGCGATTGCTCGTGCAGCCGATGAAGTGATCGTTCAATTGAGTTATCCGTCCGATGAAGTGGGAAATCCGCTTATGTTAATTGAAGATTTGGATGATGCTGGTATTAATCCATGGACAGATGTCTTCACAGAAGCAGAAATAAAAAAAATATTTGCCGATATGAAGCACCCCTTCACAGGTGTTGATTATTTAAGTCTTTACCGAGAAACCATCGAAGCTGAAGGAGCTGCTTGCACGATTATTTTAGCTAACCAACCAAAAGCTGTCCTAGATTACACAGACACCATAATTACAGCAGATCTTCATACACGCAATCGTACTCAAAAACGCCTATTACAAGCTGGTGCTTCAAAAGTACTCCGACTGGATGAGATTATGAATCAGCCAGTCGACGGTAGTGGTTCGAATCCAGAATTTGGATTGTTAGGTGCAAACCTATCTTCTGATGAAATCGTAAAACTCTTCCCTATTAATGGTGAAGCCTTTGTCAGTGAGGTCCAGTCTTTAATTAAAGATTTAACTGGTAAAACAATCGAAGTTATGATTTACGGTGACGGCGCTTTTAAAGATCCTCAAAGTCAAATTTGGGAATTAGCCGATCCGATAGTATCCCCTGCATACACCAGTGGGTTAGAAGGAACACCTAATGAAGTAAAGCTAAAGTATTTAGCAGATGGCAAATTTAAAGATCTTGAAGGTCAAGATTTACAAACGGCTATTTCAGATTATATTGCAGGCCATGCGGAGGCTAGTCAAGACCAAGCAGAAAGAATCGGAACTACCCCGCGTCAACTAACAGACCTATTAGGTTCTTTATCTGATTTAACTTCTGGCTCAGGTGATAAAGGAACACCTTTCATCTATATCAAAGGTTACTTCGATAAGTTTTCTGATCAATAATTTTACCCTTTAAATAAAAACTCTGTTAAGCACCTGAGTGTTTAACAGAGTTTTTTTAGATTAATTCACGAGGTAGGCTGTTGTTCCTGTTTTCAAAACATCTAAAATGGTATTAAGCTCACCTTCTACTAAGTTTTTTGCGGCTTGGTCGGTATAAAAAGCACTGTGTGGTGAGGAGATGATTTTAGGGTGATTTAATATTTGAAAGAAGGTTTCATCTGAAATTTTTTGATTTTTAAAGCCATTGCCTGCATAAGGGCCTTCACCCTCAGAGCTATCCAGACCAGCTCCGGCTCAATGGTTTTCATCTAAAACTTTGATCCAGTCATTGGAATTAATGATGCCACCACCTGCCATATTTAATAAATAGGCAATTTGTTTAAAGCCAATCTTAGCTAAACTTTCATAAAAAGTATTATCTATTTGGGCTACTTGCGAGATTGTTATACGGTCATACTTATCTAAAGAGTCAAAATATTTACTACTTAGAAAATGACTGCACAAGGTGAAGTCTACTTGATGCGATATGATTTTATAAATATACTCTCTCCTACATTACTAAATATAAATTCGCTTGTCTTTTTTAGCAAAAAAGTTGCATTAATTAATCTCTATAACTTTTAGATGCTTAAAATATTTTCAAAAAGTCCCTAAAGCTCTTTTTATTTTCTTCTTCCCAATTGTAAAGCTTGTCTTCCAGTTGACTGATAATTTCTTCTTTATCTTGAGGGAACTTCCCACTTAATGAAATTGTATTTGAGGAGTGATTTCCATTTATTTTGATATTTGTATTAATATGATTCAGTAGCATTAATTCTTCCTCTAAACTTTCACGAGGCGTCAAAATTACAAAGCCTTCTCTCTCTTCCTCTTTTAAACTAGATAAGTCTTCTGCATCGATTGTCAATAAAATAAGTTCTTCTGCATCGACATGGTTAATAAGTTTGGCAGTTTCAATGGCATGTCTATCAGATAAACCATTTCCACCAGCTCCTATAACAGTCACTATAGAATAGTTAATGCCTACTTTTTTCAATTTTTTTAAAGCGATTTTTTCTTGATGAATAGTTAGATGTTTATTGTAAAAGTTTAATGTTTGATCTGATCCTGTTTCAATTAAAAGATAAAGTTGGTCTAAACCGTGAAGTCTTAACTTCAATAAATCTTCTTCTGAAGAATCTAAAATACTTTGTGAGCTAGTAATACCTTTTAAAGTTTTTGCATTAGAAAGATCTTTTTTAATTGCAGGGATTATATTAATTAAACTCTCTATATCTACATCTAATATATTTTGATTAATAATCACTATCTCTTTTGTTTCTTCACCTTTTTTACTTTTTAATTCTTTCTTATTTATAATAGATTCTTGTACATTCAACGGTTTATTTGAATCGAATGCCTTTTGATCATTTTTAATAGCTGGGTGATGAATAGATATTTTTTGGCCTTTTAGCTGATTGGTTATGAAATTGACCATTTTTAAATAAAGTTGGTTCATAGTCTTAATCGCTCCTATTTGAATAGTTTATATATAAAAAGCTAACCCCAAATTATGGTTAGCTTAATTATATGATTGAACTTGTATCGGTTTCAACCACAGAAAGCATTAAGAAGCTTTTTGGTGAATTTTGCTACTAAGAATGATGTTAAAAATGTGGGAATAAGCCCTGTTAGAATTTGTGCAGATGCTTGTGTTACGTAAGGTTCTACACTAGGATAGCTTTGAGCGATTAAAGTGGGAAATGAAGCAGAACTTTCTAGCTTAGCATTGAAGGACATGCTCATTACACCATCATTTTTAAGTAAATACTTGTCTACTAAAAATAGTGGTGAGCTTACTAAATAGAAGAATACAACTCATCACACCGATTAATCCAGAATGCAAACTATCGACAATGTTCATAGCCTGACCGATTCCTCATCCTAATAAAGGCAGGAATAATCCGATAGCTGGCGAAAAAAGTTTTACTGCCTTTTTATCGATATTTCCAATAATAATTCCTACTACTAGGGGAATAAGAGTTGATAGCAAAGGCATCTAATTAAAGCCAGAGCTATCAGCTTTTCCAAGCGAATAGACGATTAATGGTAAAGTTGGTATTCTAAAAAAGACTATAAAGTTAAAGCCAATCTTATTTTCTTCTTGGGCATAATCAGTAACTAAGGGTAAGAAGATGGTTAGATTGGCTGAACATACTGCAAGAATAAGCGCTAAAAGACTAATACCTAAGAAACCTTCATCTCCAAATACCTTTAATATCAACCCCCCCAATAATGATTGATAATTAGCTTTAACAAGAGAAAGGCCCCCTTCTCGTTGAATAACTTTCATCAAACTTTTTGTATTAATCATCGTTCCCAAACAAAAAGTGATGGCAGCCAAAATAAAAGCAATTGAGTTTTTACTTAGTATAGCCTCAGTCATTCTAACAATATAGGACAAATCAGGCCAGAAAGTGTGAAAATACAGAAGAAATTAGTAAGGGAAGGAGGAAAGTTCCAGCAGGTATTTTTTATCCACTGTAACAGATGGGACTCCTTTTTAACCTACAAACTCATCAACGACTGCAGCCATTGATATTGCCGAAATTTTTAATGATTTTTCATCGATTTCAAACTTTGGATGATGATGAGGGTAACTATTTTCTGGATCTTCATTGGCACCAATATAGAAGAAACAACCAGGAACTTCTTTAAGATAATAAGAGAAATCTTCCGAAGGAGAAATAGGTCCACTATCTTCAACAGCCTTAATATCAGAGATATTTAGACTTTCAAGTGCTGATGTAACCCTCTTAGTAACTGCAGGATCATTATATAATACAGGATAGTCTGGCTTATACTCTAATTCTGTTTCTACTTGGAAACTTTCTTCTAAACCTTTGGCTAATTGTGTTACCATATCTTGAATAGTCTTAGCTGTTTCTTCCGACATTGAGCGAACATCACCTTCTAGAACTACCTTATCTCGAATAATATTAAATTGACCTTTACCATCGAATGAACCAATTGATAAAACGCCCATATCAAATGGATTTACTCGACGACTAACTACCGTTTGAGCATTCATGACGAAAGACGAAGCAGCTACAATTGCATCGTTTGCATCATGTGGAGCCGAACCATGTCCACTTTTACCCTTAATGGTTAATTTAAAATAAGCTCGGGCAGTTTGGGTATTTCCTTCATGCGTATAAACGGTTCCGAGTTTAAACTGACTCATCACATGAGCACCAAAAATGTAGTCTACATTTTCTAAGGCTCCAGCTTTAATCATTGCTTTAGCTCCTCCTGGTGGAACTTCTTCAGCTGGTTGATGAAGGATTTTAATTGTACCTTTAATTTGGTCTTTTAATTCAATTAGAGACTCGGCTAAAATCAGCATATAAGCGGTATGGCCGTCATGACCACAAGCGTGCATTACCCCATTATTTTTAGATTTAAATGGCAAATCTACCTCTTCCGTAATAGGTAATGCATCAAAATCTGCCCTTAAAGCGATTGTAGGTCCCTCTTGCCCCCCTTTAATTGTAATAACATGGCCATATTGTCCTCCTAAGTCCGTTTCGATATGATCTATATCAAGGTCTTTATAGAAGTTTTTAATATATTTAGAAGTTTCTTTTTCTTGAAAGGATAACTCTGGATGTTGATGTAAATAACGGCGGATTTCAATTATGCGTTCTTCTTTATTTTCGATTTTAGAAATTAATTGCTCTAATAGTGTCATAGCAAACGCCTCCTCTACTCCATCATATCTACTTTAATTAAAAAGTAAAGACATACACATAGGGTGATATATAATTAAGACAAAAAAATTCTCATCAAATTCTTACAGCTTTTTTCTTAGAATTAGGTATAATGAAAGGACAGTTTAAAGTGAGGTGTCCTATGAATAATCAAGATTTTTATCGTAAAATGTTAGCCATTGCGATTCCGATTTCTTTGCAAAGTTTAATCGTTTCGTTTCTAAATACTTTAGATACCATGATGATCTCATCACTGGGACCGGAATCAATCGCAGGAGTCGGCTTGGCCAATCAAGTCTTCTTTTTTTTCACTATGATTTGTTTTGGTACAGCCACGGGAGCTTCAGTAATGATTGCTCAATACCATGGTCGAGGTGATCTTGCTAAATTACAAAAGGTTAATGCTTTTTCGTGCTTAATTACCTTTGTAGTAGCTTGTCTTTTCACTTTGTTGGCATGGCTAATACCAGAAAGAATATTAGGCTTAATGATTGATGATCCTGCTGTCATTGCAGAAGGGTCTAAATATTTAAGGGTTGTTGCTTGGTCGTATGCCTTAACTGGCGTCAGCTTCGTGAACAGTGTGGCTCTTCGCTCAACTGGAAACCCTCGTTCGCCATTAACAGCCGCTATAGTTGGTTTTGTTTTCAATGCTTTTTTCAATTATGCCTTTATTTTTGGTAAGTTTGGCTTCCCAGAATTAGGGGTAGTGGGAGCAGCAGTGGGAACAATCATTGCTCGATTAATGGAATTATTGGTTATCTTTTACACAGTCAGTCGCTATGATTGTCCGCTTAATGGTTCGATTAAAGAGATGTTTAATTTTAAGGGAGATTTTATTCAAAACTTTTTGCGCATCACCTTTCCTGTCATTGTTAATGAAACCTTTTGGGGACTCGGTCAAGTATTATATAGTGTGGCTTACGCCATGGTTGGTACTAAAGAAACAGCTGCCATTCAAGTTGTTTTTGCCATCCAGAACTTAGCCTTTGTTTTAATACGTGGTCTATCCAATGCTTGTACGATTATGTTAGGAAATACGATTGGGCGCGGCGTTATGGATGTTGTTTATCCTCATGCCATCCGTTTTCTTAAAATGGGCGGAGTCATTGCCTTATTTGTAGGCCTTTTCTTATCCGTCACCCCTTCAATTAGTTTACAGTTGTTTCCCAATTTAACACCAGAAGTCTATGAACTTTGTAAGACTTTACTAAATTATATGGGCTTTATCTTCATTTTAAAAGCTATTAACTCCATTCTGATTGTAGGTGTTCTAAGAGGTGGAGGCGATACGAAGTATTCCCTTTTCTTAGAAATGGGATCTGTATGGTTAGTAGGCGTTCCCTTAGCTTTTCTAGGAGCGGCTGTGCTTAACTTTTCTATTCAATGGGTTGTAATGTTAGCGGCCACGGAAGAAATTACCAAATTAGTGATTGGCCTATTTAGAGTAAAATCCAAAAAATGGATTCATCAAATCTCATAAAAATAAAGACTGCCGCTCATAAACGGCAGTCTTTTATAATTAATGGAGTTCTTCTAATATTTCTTGCATTCCAGCTCTAGGAGGTAGTGTTGAATGAAGTGAAGCAAAAACCTCGTATCGACCAGTCGATCAAGCCAGATCGGTCAAAATATCTTTTGTAATATACGAATCCTTGACTTATTTTTAAGGCGAAGTCCGGTTCGATGAACGTAGCACGTCCAATAGCCACTAAATCCGTATAATTCAAGGCTTTTTGAGCAGCGTTAGCATCCAATACGCCTCCTAATAAAACAATTTGTTGGATAGTTAAGGGCACAGTTTCATGATCTAGGAAATCTAAATCCACAGCTGACGGACCATATACTGTTAAACCTTCGCTGGCTCTTTGATGAGCTTGGTAACCGAAATGGTGGATTTGTATAATCACTTTGTTGCCTTTAGACTTTACTTTTTAGCTAGTTCTTTTAAACCAGCTAAATGGGCATCAGAAAAGCAGCTAATTGCACCCTTCTTTGGTAATCCTCCAAGGTTTCTTGGCTGGACCCCCCTTTTTAACCCCCCAAAAAGACATCATAGGGGGTTGAACAATCCGGTTAGCTAATTGTGTACCGTGTCTTAAGCGAATAGAATCTGTGAATTTCTTCATCTTTTTCCTTCTAAATTATTATCGTAAATATAAAGTATTAAAACTAGTTTAAACTATTAATAAAAAACTTCTACCTACTGAGACTTCAATAAGTAGAAGTTTGGATTGAGTGTCATCTGGGCTTAATTACCTTTTAATGAACCCGAAACAAAAACGGCATCACAAGTAATATCAATCCCCAAGTTTTGTAATTGGTTTTTAGTATCTTGTGATAGAATGATGCTAGAATGCGCTTGAGCACCACTTAATTTAGATAAGGCTTGATAGGCTGCTTGAGCCGTTGGATTTGTCACTGCTGAAATTGCTAGAGCAATTAGTAATTCATTTAAAGTTAAAATGGGATGCTTACTTTGCAACTTGTTAGCTTTAAGATTTTGAATGGTTTGTAAAATCATGGGAGCTAAGAGGTCGATTTGGTCTGAAATACCTGCCAAGGTCTTTAGAGCATTCATAATCGCTGCCCCCGGTGCATCCATTAATTCGGTTCGTCTGCCAGTAATCATTTGTCCATCGCTTAATTGAATAGCAATGACTGCCGGAATCTCTTCCTGCGAAAAACGTTCCTTAACCGATTGAGCATAAGCTTGAGCCTTAACCACTGGAAGACGATCTTCAGCTGTTAACCCACTTTCTTCCATTAACAAGTGCATTTTCGAACGAACCTCTTCATCCACAATGCCGACTTTATAATCTTGTTCTACTTGGAAATAGCGGCGAATAATTTCTTGCTGGGCCGCTTCTTTAACAACTTCTTCATCGGTAATTCCCGATTTAATCCGATTAACTCCCATATCCGTTGGGGATTGGTAGATTAAATTGGGTGAACTCGTATTAGCTAAAATCCGACGAATAACTGGGAACATCTGCATGTCGCGATTATAATTGACCGCCATTTCGTTATAGGCATCTAAATGATAAGAATCAAGAACATTAATATCATTTAAATCAACTGTTGCGGCCTCATAAGCCACATTAATTGGATGTTTTAGTGGTAAGTTCCAAACTGGGAAAGTTTCAAACTTAGCATATGAAGCCTTAATTCCCTTTTGATGTTCATGATAAAGTTGGTTCAAGCAAGTTGCTAGCTTGCCCGATCCAGCCCCTGGACCAGTTACAATAATCAAAGGTTGACTAGTTTCAATGTATGGATTTTTAGCAAAACCATTTTCCGAAAAGACAACTTCCAGATCAGTTGGATAGCCATTAATACTCTCATGTAGGTAAACTTTAACTCCTCTGTTTTCAATGTTTTTCTTGAAGACAGTGGCATTTTTTTGTCCTTTATATCTAGTTAATAGAACACTGTTTACTTGAATGTCTAACGCTTGGTATTCATCAATTAGCCGCAACACTTCTTGGTCATAAGTAATACCATAATCGCCCCGCATTTTATGATGTTCAATATCTTCGGCATAGATACAGATAATAATCTCAGCACGATCTTTAAGCTTGGTTAAGAGCGTTAATTTGACGTCCTCGTCATAACCTGGTAGTACCCGCTTAGCATGCTTATCACCGATTAATTTACCGCCAAATTCTAAATAGAGTTTATCAATATTCTCAAGTCGCTCAAAGATATATTTCGATTGTTCTTTGAGATATTTATCGTTATCGAAACCTAATTTTTGCATCCTCCCAACCCCTTTCATCACATACGAATTATTTTATCAAAACTTTTGGTGGGACTAAAGATTTTCTTTATTAAATGAGTTAATAAAGACTTTTTTTCTTTTTAACGTTCAGTTTTACATGAAAAAGTCTGCTAATTACTGAATCCATTGTATTCTTTTACTTTAATTCAAAGTGGTTAAAGTCTTCTGCTGTTAAGTTCTTAACGAATGCTAGGCTCAGGTCCACAGTATTTTCGAAGTCTTTATAAGAGCAGAAGCAATAATTAGTATGCGCATAACGCGTCGGAGTACCTAAAGTAGCTACAGGAACTCCTTTGTTAGAAAGGTGAATAGACCCAGCATTGGTTGAACCACCTTCTCTTACCGCATGTTGTAAGGGAATATTTTTTTCAGTAGCTAGTTGCTGAATGCGATTGAGTAACCATTCGTTGGCAATATAAGAGTTATCCCGGTAACGTAATTGAGGTCCCATTCCTAAGCGAGCTTGTTCCAAGTATTCATCGGCAGTAAAGTCATCCGAAGGGGTCCCTTCAAAAACTAAGGCCATTTGGGGATTCACACGTTTACTAGTAATGACTGCTCCACGCATTCCCACTTCTTCTTGGGCAGCAAAGGCAGCGACAAGATTAAAAGGTAGATCTTTAAGATGATCTTTCATCTCATTCATTATAGCCACCGAAACGGCCACACCGATTCGATTATCAAATCCCTTGCCAAACATTACTTGATTGCGCTCATTAAAAGCAAATTTTGTAGCAGGCACAATCGGTTGCCCGATTGTAATTTTAAAATCTTCAATCACTTCTTGACGACTACTTGCCCCAACATCAATTTTTAAATCAAATAAGGTTATCTTTTTGGCTCTTTCTTCTGCAGTCATAAAATGAATTGGTTTAGAAGTTGAAATACCTGGGTGGTAATGGCCTTGACTATCACGGACTAAATAATGTTGGGCCGAAACGTGTTCTGCTAGCCAACCACCTAGAGGCTGTAAGTGGATTAAACCGCTCTTATCAATTGCTTTAACCATAAAGGCTACTTCATCAGTGTGGGAGTCTAACATCAAGGTGGGTTTTAAAGGGTCTAGTTGATCAAGGTTATAATAAGCATTCTTAAGGTTGTCGATTTGTAGACTATAAGCTCCCTTATACTTATTAAGGACCTCTAAGACTTCATCTTCAAAGCCAGGCGCCCCTTTAGCGTTTACTAAATCACGAATTAGGTGTTGATAGTTCACTTTATTCTCTCCTATTCTAATATTTTGAGTACTTCTTCAATAATCCCATCACCATATTTTTTCTTAGCTGTAATCATGGCTGTTCGTTTAACTTCGTCTAAAGCATTGAAAGCAGCAATACTACGCCCTGCTTCTTTTAATAAGTCAATATCATTGTGGTTATCACCAGCAGCTATAACTTGATCGCTAGTAATTCCTAGATAATCAGCGATCCAATGCAAGGCTCTCCCTTTACTAACATTCGCTGCTACAATATCCATCGCCCAATCTGAATAAGTAAGATAGCGATACTCTGGTTTAAGATTATTAACTAAAGCATGGAGTCGAGACAAAGCTGTTTGTGGATGGTCATCGACGATTAAGAATTTATCCACTTCCATGCTAGCCCAATCTTCTGGCTTAATTGGGCGAATGATTTGTTCAGTAAAGTTGTTTTTCAATTCATGTCGAATAAACTCAGTATCCTCTAAAGCAAACTCTTCCCCATTCACAACATAAACAACCGTTAGTCCCATGCTTAAAGCCACTTCGATTAAAGGACGTAAAGGTCCAATAGGAAAGCTAAAGGACTGAATTACTTGTCCTTCTAGCATAATATTAGCGCCATTAGAGGTCGCATAAGGAAGCTTTAAATCTAATTCATCAATAATGGGTTGCACAGCCTTAGCTGAGCGACCAGTTGCTAATGTGAAAGCGACATCTTTTTCAGCCAAAGTGGCTCTAAATTGTTCAAAATTGGGACTCCACTTCTTATTATGATCCAAAAGTGTATCATCTAAATCGGATAGAAATAATTTAAACATAGTTTCTCCTTACTTACATAATTTGTTATCATTACCTGATTTAGTATACCCCAAATATTATATAAAATAAATTATAAGCAAAAAGCCAAGTTCACTTAATTTGAAGTGAACTTGGCGAATTCATAGTATTAATTGGCTTTAATTGCTTGCTGAAGCATATGTTCAGGCAAACGTTTGACCACACTGTTAACCATTAAAGGAAGTAATAAAGCGTCATCCATAAAGCCTAAAGGAC
Organism: Facklamia sp. P9177; assembly: GCF_050409585.1. Taxonomy (NCBI): domain Bacteria; kingdom Bacillati; phylum Bacillota; class Bacilli; order Lactobacillales; family Aerococcaceae; genus Facklamia; species Facklamia sp. P9177. The sequence goes on along the minus strand of NZ_JBNUPE010000006.1, from coordinate 69,209 downwards.
CTAAAAAATCGGGCAGCAAATCGGTTGGTAGTAAGACATATAAAAAAGTTGCAAAAATTAGAACTCTAGCTAAGATGGGTGTTTCTCTCTTGAATAAGGATGTTATAAAGAGTGGAAACTTTTCGACTAAAGTTAATTTAATCGGTTTCTTTTTCATTTAATCACTTCTTTCGGTTGACTACGACTCTACAATTATATTCTAAATGATTGTTGTTATACTTTAATCCAACTAGAGTCTGACTTTATTTAAAAAGTTCAGCCAGTAGTTTATAAGAATGTAGACGTGCTCTTTGATCAGGTATGGGCATATAAGCCATTAATTCATCGATGCCTAAGCGATCAATTTCTTCATGTAGAATCTCTCCAACTTGTTCTGGTGTACCTTTTAGGATAAATCTTCTTTGATATTTTTCGTCTAGCATAGCTTGTTCTTCTAAACTTAAATCGATGGCTTGAGCACGTTCAGAAGACATTAACGCTAAATTATTTTTACGAATATGAGTAATTTCGGAAGGTCTTGCCCAATAATCTGCTTCTTCTTTTGAATCAGCTAAAATAATTTTATAAGAAACCATCACTTTGGGTTCTTGGAAAAATTCACTGGGTTGAAAATGATCGCGATAAGCTTTAAATACAGAAGTTTCCGTTTCTACTCCAAAGAATTTTGCAAAAGAATATCCCAATCCCATTTGACCGGCTTTGATAGCGGATTGTCCAGATGACCCTAACATCCAAGGTTGAGCAATAGTCCGGGTTTTAACTGGAATGGCTTGAGTCAGGCCGTAAAATCCTTTGGGAATAGTATCTGTCATATAATCTAATATGACTTGAGCTTTGTCATATAAATGGTCAAAATCAATCGAATTTCCTTGAGAAAGAGCCATCATACCATTGTAATCCGTTCCTGGCGCCCTTCCAATACCAAAATCAATCCGATCGGGTGCTAATAAAGTTAGAGTCTTAAAAGTTTCAGCAACTTTTAAGGGGGAATAGTTTACAATCATTGTTCCACCTGTCCCAAGGCGAATTTGTTTGGTAACTGCTGCTAAATAGGCCAATAAAATTTCTGGAGCAGAACTAGCCAGGTTAGACCTACCATGATGCTCTGAAGCCCAGTAGCGATCATACCCCATAGCTTCCAATTCTTTAACCATTTCAATGGTCTTTTCATATCTGGTTTGAGTGGACTCTCCTTCATTTAAAGGTAATAAATCATGAATTCCTAATTTCATTTTAATCTCCTTCTTAAGTATTGAGTTAATGGTTTTTATCTGACGGACTGGGTAAGAGATAATTAATGGCAAGGGCCACAAGGACTCCCATGACCGTTGAAAACAAACGAATCAGCGTATAGCTTAATTGATTATTTACAGGTATATTAAAAAAAATTACTAGCATAGTGGCACAGCCGGTTATAATTCCTTTTTGTAAGTGAATACGATTAGCGACAGAAATGTATAAGATAATGGCTATTGGAGCGAGTATAATCAATATTTCATCTTGGCTAGATGTAATCGGAAAGAGGAAAATAAATAATAAAGCCACCACACCTGATAAAAGAACACCCATAATTCTTGCCTTGCCAAAGGTATAACTACTTTCCAAGTCCTGTCTGAGTGAAAAAATAGCCGCCAGACAAGAAAGGGTTGGACTGATTTTAAGGACGTAAAAGGAAAAAAGAATGCAAAGAAAGACAGCGACTGCTGTTTTAAAAGTACGCATACCGACCGGCGATTTTGAAAAATCCAATTTAACACCCTCTTTAAATAGATAGAATTATTATAGCACGGCTTCTCTAGATAATCATTATATCGCATATTTTCCCTAAAAAGGGATGAAGCTAAAAAAGTCCGCTAAGAATAGCGAACTTTTTAATCGTTATTTAAATAGATCCAAAATCCCACCCAGGATACCTTCCTCGCCATTAGTTTGTTCTTTATAATCAGGATGCAGCTTGATCACCTATAGGGTATTACCTGCGCTAGTTGGAACCTCTCCACGCTCTTTTAAAGAAGAATTAACTCTTTCATAAGTCTGACTGACTTCTTTTTGAGGGCCCTCTTTATCTAGTTTTTTAGCCATTTTACGATCGACCATCTATTTTAATAGCAAGGGTGCTACTACAATCAAAGTTCGCTTAACAGCATTCACAGACAATTCTAAAGTGTTGGCGATACAATCAAAAATAGTTGGCTTATCTTCAAAGACATGAGCTAGAATTTTATCTCTATCTTGAGGATCAACATTTTCGCTTAATTGGTCGACGGATGGATAGTCATTAATGTCTTCATGCTTGCTTAAAGCATTATTAATGGATTCTAAGCCTTCAAGTGTTTGAGTCTTTTTATTAATTGCTGTCAAGATAATTGGTAAACCAATAGTAGCAATTTTACCCAAGACTCCTAAATTTAAGCCTGCTTTATTAGCAAGATTTTTCTTATTTGTGCCTTTGAACCTTGTAATAATCTATCTAATAGATTCAATACATCAAGTAAGCCCATCATCAACTCTTTAAAGTTTTATTATTTAAGGATAATGTAAAAATTAAGAAAGAACTACTAAAACGCTGACTGAGGCTTTAGCAACTTAACTATTTTTCTTTTAAGGACTGTAAACGGTACATATCGTAATAGATTCCTTGATGAGCAATTAGTTCATCATGTTTGCCAACTTCAATAATATTTCCTTTATTCAAAACATAGATTTGATCAGCTTTTTTAATGGTTGATAAACGGTGGGCAATCACTATTAAAGTAGCTTGTTGTCTAATTTTATCTAAACTTGTCTGAATATATTGCTCACTTTCAGTATCCATGGAGGCCGTTGCCTCGTCAAGAATTAAGATTTTAGGTTGGCGAATCACCGAGCGCGAAATATTGATTAATTGTTTTTGACCAGCTGATAGGGAAGCTCCTCCCTCGGTTACTAAATGGTCGTAACCATCAGGGAAAGCTTCAATAAAGTGATCAGCTCCGGTGAATTTTGCAGCTGCAATTACTTCTTCATCCGAATAGTCTCCATGCAAACGAATATTATCCTTGATACTACCATAGAACATAAAAGCGTCTTGTTGTACTAAGGAGACTTGGTCTTTTAGGGTCTCTATGTCATAGTCTTTGATAGAGACTCCGTCAAAATTAATTTCTCCTTGATCAAAGTTATAAAACCGCATTAAGAGATTGATGATGGTCGATTTACCAGATCCAGTGTGGCCGACCAAAGCAATCATCTGACCTTGATGGGCTTGAATATTTATATCTTTAAGCACCAGTTGCTCTTGGTCATATGAAAAGCTTAAATCTTTAGTTGAAACTTCGCCATCCAATTGTCTTTGAATTTTCTTATTAGTTTGGCTGGGGTTAATATCTGAGTTTGATAACAGCTTACGCCCTCTGGAAGCAGATACCAGGCCATCTTGATAAACAGAAAGACTATCCAACATATTACCAATTGGATTAAAGAATGACTTGGAGTAAGAGGTGAAAGCATAAATTATACCGATATCTAAGTTGTTTCCTTTTAATAGTTGATTACCAAAAATCCAAATTACTAATACTAGAACAATTTGTTCAATCAAATTAACCGCTGGCATTAAAAAGATCGCATTCATTTTGAACATATTCGTTCTTGCTTTAACATATTCTTGGTTAACTTGGTCAAACTCATCTTTCATACGCTCTGTCTGATTAAACTGCTGAATTAACCACATTCCCATAGTCGATTCGGCCAATTTAGCATTCACTCGTGCCAGAGCAGACCGCATCTTGCGGTATACGACTGTCGATATTTTTTGATAAATATAAATTAGAATAAACACTAAAGGTAGAAAGGCAATAAACATCCAAGAAATACCAGCGTGTAAACTAAACATAGCTGTTCCAACGGTTACAGCATTAATGAAGCCATCAAAAAAAGTTAAGAAAACATTCCAGAACTCTTTAATTGTTTCAGTGTCATTTGTAATGCGCGAAACAACTTCGCCGTTAGGAGTTTGGTTGAAATAGTTCATACTTAACCGGCCTAGTTTTGAATACAGACGGTTACGCATACTTGCCACAGTGTATTCGCTCGCCATAAAGAAGTAAAAATCTTTGGCATAAATCAAGATCATTCTTATAATCAAGAGGCCCAAATAAGTTAAAGCCACTTTGATGGTGATATTAAAACTTGTCACTTGACCAGCTGAAATACTGTCTAAATAACGTTTAATAATAATCGGCAAATAGGCAGCAATAGATGAGGAAGCAATCATTGCAATGACAGAAATAAGAAACCGCCACCACTGATTGGAAGCGAAAGAGAAGAGATAACGTAAGATATCGATTTGTTCAAGAATTGAAAATTTAGTTTGTCTAGTTTTCTTATTCTTCTTCACCGACTTCACCTCCTAATTTCTCTTCTAATTGTTGTTGGGTAAACATATTGGCATACCAACCATTCAAGGCAACTAGCTCTTGATGGTTTCCTCTTTCAGTTATTTTCCCTTGGTCTAGCACAATAATCTCATCGGCATGCATAACAGAAGATAGGCGATGAGTCGCAATAATCGAAATGCCATTATCTCTTTCATCTTTTAACTTACTTAAAATAGCTTGTTCAGTTCTAGCATCCACTGCTGATAGGGCATCATCCATTAATAAAATTCGAGGCTGCATAGCCAGCGTTCTTGCAATTGAAATCCTTTGTTTTTGACCGCCAGAAAGTGATACCCCTCTCTCACCTACTTCCGTCTCATAGCCATCAGTAAAATCAAGAATATCTTGGTGAATATCAGCTATTTGAGTGTAATGTTCCACTTGATCTTGTGACATATCTGGCCGGCCAAAACGAACATTCTCTCTAACAGAAGTTGAAAACAGCAGGTTTGTTTGCGGAATATAGCCTACATGGTCTCTTAAGTAAGTTAAATCAATCTTAGTTAAATCTTGATCGTCAAATAAAATCTGACCTTGATCTAAATCATAGAGACGAACTAAACAGTTTAAAAGGGTCGTTTTGCCTGAACCAGTTTTACCGACAATTCCTAATGTTTGTCCTTCGCTTAGTTCAAAAGTAACATCTTGTAAATTAATTTCTTCACTAGTAGGATAGGTAAATTGTTTGATATCAACCTTTAGGTTTTTAAATGGAAGTTTCTTAATGCCATCTTTTGGATTAGTAACACTCGCCTTTTGAGCTAGGAGTTCTGTTACCCGGTCATAGGATGCATTCCCTCTTTCCATGGTATTGACTAAACGACCCACTGCTAAAAGTGGCCATGTCATATTACCTAAATAAGAAAAATAAGCAATCAATTGACCAATCGAGATTCTCCCCTCACTGACAAAGTATGAGCCAAAGATAATTGTTAAAACATAAGTTAATCCTGTAATTAAGTTAATGATAGGAGAATAGGCTGAATTGACTAAGTGGACCTTACGATTTTGAGCAATTACATTATCAGTTGCTTTTACAAAGTCTAAGTGGTCTTCTTTTTCTTCGCCAAAGGCTTTAATGACTGTCATTCCAGCTACACTTTCTTGCACATGATCATTCATTTTAGAAAAAGCTCTTAGGGACTCTCTAAAGTATTTATTAATCCACTTACCTAAGTATCTTGAAACAAAAATAAGCAAAGGGAAAGGAACAATTGTATAGAGTGTTAACTTCCAATCAATAATAATTACCATGGAAAAAAGTGTGACGATTGTGATAGATAAGGCATCAGTTAAGGTTAAAATACCTCCCCCAGCTACAAAGCGTAACGCTCGTAGGTCATTAGTAGCGTGAGCCATCAAGTCACCGGTACGGTATTTTCCGTAAAAGGTTTGATCCATTTTTGTAAAGTGGTCATATAATTTATTACGCATAATCGACTCTAAAATAGTGGAATTAGTAAATAGATTCGATCGCCACATATAACGTAAGCCATACATCATTAGACCGACCAATAAAAGCAATAACATATACTGTAAAAGAGAGGATGAAGTTAGACTACCTTTTGCCATTTGGTCAACTACTTGACCAATTAATAAAGGAATTATTGCAGATAAAACCGCACAAGAAATCAACCCCCCTATTGCCAAGGTATAGGTCTTCCATCTTAATTTAAAAAACCATGCTAATTTGCGAAAAATTGCAAACATTATTTTTCTTCCTCTCTATATTTTTTTCAAGTAACTCTTATTGTAGTATATTTTAATCTCGATTTCATATTAAATGCATAAAACTCTCCCAAAATACCAAAAATGGGAGAGAACCGAGATTAAAAGTAAAAATTATTCATTTAAAGACTCGTTTTGTCTTAAAAGACGAAGACCGTTTAAAATAACTAAAATAGTAGAGCCTTCATGAAAAACTACACCTAAAGGTAAGTCTAAAGTACCTAGAAAGTTAAGGACAATTAATATAAAGATGACACTAATAGCAAAGATAATGTTTTGCTTAATGATTCGATTTAATTTATGACTCAACTGGTAAGAATAAAATAATTTCAATAAATTATTTTTAACAACGATAATTTCAGATGACTCCATCGCGATAGAAGAGCCAGATCCCATGGCAATACCAATATTAGCATGGGCTAAAGCAGGAGCATCATTAATTCCATCGCCAATCATGCCCACTACCTTATCCTTTGCTTGACTTTCTTTAACATATTTTATTTTATCTTTGGGTAAGCATTCAGCCACTACGTCTTCAATCCCTACCTGCTGACCTACTTTTTTAGCAACTTGATGGTTATCCCCAGTAATCAGGACAACTTCTACTCCGGCTTGCTGGAATTTCTTAACCGCTTCAATTGATTCGGAACGAATCTTATCAGCTAATGAGAGATAACCTAATACTTTTTCTTGATTAGCGATAAAGATAGTTGTATGCCCTTCTTCTATTCGATCAATATATTGTGCATAATTTGCTAAGTGTTCAAAAGTAGAAGGCTTTCCAACTTGAATTTCTCCCTTTTTCATCCCTTGTCCTGGTAATTCTTCCACCTTTTCATGGGTATCTACTTCCGACAAGTCTAGATCCTTAAAATGCTTAACAACTGCTAGAGCAATGGGATGGTTGGAACCTTGTTCCATATAAACTACTTCTTTTAAGTAGTCTTCTTCTAGCTCATAATCTACCACATCAAAGACACCTTGAGTTAGAGTACCAGTTTTATCTGAAAATAGAATATCCATGGTATTTAATGATTCCATGGCTGCTCCACCCTTGACCAAAATACCATTTTTAGCTCCATTAGAAATGGCTGATAAAGTGGCTGGAGTAGCCGTAGCAACTAACGCACAGGGACTAGCCACCGTTAGCAAGACCATGCCGCGGTAGAAAGCCTCTTGGAAGGAATAATCCACTAAAAAATATAAGACAACAATGAATAAAGGCACAGCGATTAAAACACCCATAGCATAATGCGATTCAAAGCGATCGATAAAACTCGCTATTTTAGATGGATTGGACTGGGCCTCTTGAACCATCCGAATAATGGAAGAAAAGACTGTATCTTTACTTAGCTTACTTACCTCTAGTCTAAAAGAATTTCCTTCATTGATTGTACCAGCAAAAACTTCTTCGCCTTGATTTTTTTCTACTGGTAAAGATTCTCCGGTTAAAGCAGCTTCATTTATGATTACCGATCGATCTGAGAAACCATCGATTGGTAAGGCATCACCCTTAGCTACCAATACTTGATCACCTATTTCTAAACTATCTGTAGGCACTTCTTTCGTTTCACCATTTGGTAAAATTTTTAAGGCTACATTAGGCACATGCCCCATTAGTTCTTCGATGGCCTTAGTAGATTTATTGGTTGCATATTCTTCTAAAACTTCGGCCCCTGCAAAGATGAATAAAAGCATAGCTCCCTCAGACTCATAATTAATAATAACAGCTCCTAAAGCTGCTAAAACCATGAGGAGGTCTACATTCAATTTTTTTTCAATAAAAGTCTCACTGACAGCTTCTTTAGTGGCAAAAAAGCCTAAAAAGAAAATAGCTAAATAAAAAGCAAACCGACTCAAAAGAGGATTAAATGAAAATAAGAAACCCGCGATCATTAAGATAGTTCCTATGGCAAAAAACTGCCCTTCACGATTCCTAAAGATACTAACCACCACAAAATCTCCTTCTTTCTTTCGTAATTCTCTAACAAAAAAAGCGCACCAAAGACAGTTAATGAAAACTGTCTCACAGGTACGCTAAGGTATCTCTGCTGTCCTCGCAATGAGGACCGGGCTGCATGATTATATCACCGCTTGATCAGAAATATTTAATTGTTAAAGTTTATAAACATATTATACCGTCTATTTATTTTTTGTCAAGGTGTTTTTAAATCTTTTCGAAATGATCGACTAACATGGCTGGAACAAGCTGTTTATTAGAAACTTTTAAACCTTGCATCTTACCATAAACTTTGACATGATCGTCTGTATTTAGCGTTTGGTCCGTCTCGTTAATGAATTTTAAAGCTACAAGATTAACGGGTTCTTCTTGGCTAGTAGATAAAGAACCTAAGGCGATAGCGCCTTCTACTCCTAAATCTTCAGTAAAGAACGATGCGATTTTTCCTTCAAGTTGCACCCATTCATCTTTTAAGCCATTATTATCAATTAGTTCTTGATAGTGAACAAAACGATAAGAAGAATGGTCGAATGATTCACTTGAGGTAAATGCGTTTTGACTATTATTTAGGGGGGGAGTTTTTCCGTCCTCTGCTTCACTTGCTTCATCAGGATTTACTCCTATTTCATCATTATAATGCTGAGCTTTTTGAGCTGCTTGACCTTCACGTAAAGGAACGTTATCTTTGAACGGATCTTCCCCTAAAGCATTGGTTGAAGAATCAATATCAGAATTAATATGAACCGGACCTAAAGGATCGTTCATAGTCTTGTCAGTAACCTGAGGTTTATTATTTGAATCTTTACTTTTACGTGATAAGAAGTAAATGGCTCCTAAAATAATAACCAATCCGAGTATCAATAATAAAGTACTTGTATCTATCATATACATTCTCCTCTGTCATTTTGTTATAACCATTATAACTCATTTACTTGTCTTTAGAAAAATGTTTTGCTTAAAGTTTATTTTGCAAGAACCATCGCTCTATTTAGCCCGTTTAGCGTTATAATAATATTAACTTATTAATAGAAAGGTGACTTATGCCGACTTATATTTACTTTGTCATAGGACTGCTTGGTCTTTGGAATATTTTTGTTTTTTCACTCTATGCTGTTGATAAATATAAAGCCAAACATCAGCTTTGGCGTATTTCAGAAAAAAGCTTATTAATAGCCACCTTTTGTTTAGGGGGCTTAGGTGGTCTACTAGCTATCTATCTTTGCCGTCATAAGAGCCGTAAAGGGATATTTTTAGCAACTGCCCGATTATCCTGCTTAATGATTGTGGCCTTTGTGGGTTATCTGACTGGTCTAAATTTTTAAAAATAATTAATTAAAAAGGATCTAAAAGCTAGATCCTTTTTCTTTTTATTTAGATTGTTTATGCTGAAAAGCTTCCCAGTCTTTTAAGAAGCCAGCAATTCCTTTGTCAGTTAATGGATGAGACCATAATTTAGGGAATAGACTGCCGGGTACCGTTGCAATATCTGCTCCTGCAACAGCTGTGGCTTCAAAATGTCCAATATGACGAATGGAAGCAGCAATAATTTCAGCGTCTAATGCATAGTTATCTAAAACTAAGCGTAAGTCAGCAATCAATTCCATACCATCTTCTCCCATATCATCGATTCGTCCAATAAATGGAGATATATATGTGGCACCTGCCTTAGCCGCTAAAAGGCCTTGAGCCACTGAGAAAATAAGTGTGACGTTAGTCTTAATTCCTTCTTTAGACAATGTATTAACAGCTTTTAAGCCTGCTTCAGTCATCGGAATTTTAACCACGATATTATCTGCCCATTGGGCAACTTGTCTAGCTTCTTTAACCATGCCTTCATAATCTAAGGCAATGACTTCAGCCGAAACAGGTCCATCAACAATTGAACAAATCTCTTTGATAACTGTTTCAAAATCTTTTCCCTCTCTAGAAATTAATGTAGGATTGGTAGTAATGCCATCCACCAAACCTAGGTCGTTGATGCGCTTAATTTCTTCAACATTTGCAGTATCTAAAAAGAATTTCATATAGGGCCTCCTAATTGTATTCGTTTACTTCTTTGAGTATAACAAGCTTATAGAATTATTTCAATCTTGAAAACTTTATAGTCAACTGCCCAGGCCATTTAACTCAATTGATTGGTATTTGAGAGGGTTTCTTGATCAAAAGCTTGTAGAAAGTCAATCATTAACTGATGACGATTTTTAGCCATTTCCTGCCCAGCTTTAGTATTCATTAAATTTTTGAGCTTTAATAACTTATCATCAAAATGTTGGCGTACGTTTCTTACTTGACGATAAGTTTCTTTGGAGCATACAGCTTGTGCCGAAGTATGAACAGCTTTCGGATCATAAAGACTATGCCCCTTGCTACCTCCGTAGTAGAAAGTTCTAGCAATACCAATCGCACCGATTGCATCTAGGCGATCGGCATCTTGAACAATTTGGCCTTCCAATGTTAAGTGTTGTTTTTCTATTAAATTGGCAGCAAAAGAGAGGTTTTTTATAATACGTAAGACTTGCTCTATTTCTTCCAGAGACATTTGGGCTTCTTTAAGTATATGTCTTACATCTTTTTCCGTAAGGAGGTAATCAACTTTTATTTTTTCATCTAATAAATCATGGGTATAAGCAGCTGCCAAAACAACATCAACATTAATAGGCTCTTGTATATGTTTGATTATTTGCTCACAATTGGCAACCACCCGTTGGATATGTAACCAATCATGCCCACTTTTTTCTTGTCTTAAATAAGTTTTGCTAAAGTCTTTAATCTTGTCCATATCCATCGGCAGGAACCCCTAGCTCTTCTAGTTTAACAATAACCATTTGTATCACTTTTTTTGCATCAGCAGGATTATTTAAGACATCCAATTCATCAATCGATATCTTTAAAACTTGGGAAGCATGATAATGGTTATCTACCCAATCATCATAACCTTGCCATAGACGATAATAATACTCGATTAATTCAGGGTCTTGTTCAAAATCGCGACCTCTTTGATTGATTCTTTTTAAAATGCTTTCAAAAGATCCATGTAAATAAACCATCAGATCGGGTGCTTTTTTGGGTAAATCTTCTAATTCTTCCATCATATTGTCTAATAATTTCTCATAAATAATAAATTCTTCGTCCGAAATTTTACCCGCTTGATGGTTGACCTTGGCAAAATACCAATCTTCATAAATGGAACGATCTATTATATTATGTGGGTGATAAAAAGCTTTCTTGATATCACGATAACGACTGGACAAAAAGTCTAATTGTAATAAAAATGGATACCTTTTTCTTTCTTGTTCTTCTTCACTTGCGGTGTAGTATAAGGGTAAGATATGATTATCATCTACATTTTCGTAATACACCTGGCTCTTTAAGGCCTTACCTAAAAAAGTCGCTAAGCTTGTTTTGCCAGCTCCAATCATTCCTCCAATAACTATCATAGCCATGGTTTCCTCCTAAATTAAAAAATAACACAAGATGTAGTGTCGTTTTTTTAATACTAACACAAAATCTTGTGGATGACTATCTTTTTATCTGTAAAAAAATATTTGAGAAATTGATAGAGATTACTTATGATAGTCATTAAAGACTGATAATTGATTAATTTTTAGAAAGGGTTTTATTATGCTAACTAACCACTGTGCACGTCATGTATTAGAAGAAATCATTGCTCTATTTCCAGATGCTAAAGCAGAATTAAATTTCTCAAACCGCTATCAATTATTAGTAGCTGTATTATTGAGTGCTCAAACAACCGATGTAGCGGTTAATAAAGTGACGCCTGCCTTATTTGCCGCCTACCCTAGTCCTAAAGAACTTGCAAAAGCGAGCCCGCAAGAGATAATGCCTTATTTAAAAACAATCGGCTTGTATCGCAACAAGGCAAATTATCTCCACAAATGTGCCAATCAATTAATGGAACGCCATCAAGGTGAAATTCCTGGTAATCGTAAAGATCTTGAAGCCCTGGCCGGAGTTGGTCGTAAAACAACCAACGTGGTCTTGAGTGTCGGCTTTGGAATTCCTGCCTTTGCAGTGGATACGCATATCCATCGTATCTGCCTCCATCATCAGATTGTTGATCCTGGTGCGAGTGTTCGTCAAGTTGAAAATCGTGTAATGGAGGTCTTGGATAAAGACCAATGGACTCAAGCCCATCAATCTTTAATCCTATTCGGTAGGAGAATTTGTCATCCGCGCAATCCAGAGTGCCATAACTATCCTCAACTCTTTACTTGTCAAGAGGAGGAGTAGACCCTAGATTTGCACGATTTAGAACGCTAAGTTGTGGTGTCTTTTGGTCGAGGCGACCTTGCATTCTTTTAAAGATAGGATCAAGCATTTTAATCGTTGCCACTGCATAATCGCCTTTGTTTATCATGACACAATCTGAGCGAGCTCCCTCAGTAACATCTGTTACTTCAGAGCGACTCGGCACACCGGTTTTAATTAATTTATCGAAGACTTCTGTGCCCCAAACGACGGGGGCATCAGCTGCTTCAGCCATCCACATGATTGGCTGTGGAAGTTCGGCTAAGCGAATATAAACTCTTTCAACAGCTAAATCGCCACGCGCGATCATTAAAGCGAAAGGCTGCTAGCTCGCAGTTGTAAGATAATTTCAGCTAGCTTCGTAATGGCTTGGACGGTTTCTATTTTAACCATAATTGGCATATAACTCGCAGCCTTACCTAATTCAATTTGAAGTTGTTTTTGAATTTCTTTAATATCCTGAGCAGTTCTAATGCATGGGCAAGCAATTACATCGGCACATTGACAAGCAAAAGCGATACCTTGCTTGTCTTTTTAATTTAAAATATCTGTTTCAAAAATTGTTTGAGGAAAGTGAAGTCCCTTTTTCAGCTTTTTGGCGCTTGGATCTTCTCTTTACTTTTTTATCCCTAATACAGCATACTTATCATTTGCTTTACTCACTTTTGTAGTAATTACCCCATCATCAATTAAAACCGAATCTCCAATTTTTAAAGCAGAATAAATCGTCGGAATTTGACTTGCTCATATAAAAAGATCCATTCTACAATTAATCATTTGGCTAAGAGACGCCGATTGGCTTCAATCATAGTAAATATCCAATTATAAAATTGTTTTAATGATTGGACTCTGCTTGGTGATTTATCTGAGCTTGGGTGAGATTGACATTTTTTCCTTTTTGAAAGCCGTCTTGATAGGCATGGTTAGATCGCGAAAAGGAAGGTTGATTAAATGTGAGTGAACCCGTTATTTCTCGGTTAAATTTTTCTTTGACAGCTTCTGGCGTTTGAATAATCAGGGCATACTTTTCATTTTCATTCATCATGGCTTGACGTTGGATATCAAACTTTTCCTTAAGTCCGTCCATAAATCCTTGATAATAGGATTTTCTCAACTGAGATAGAGGATTGCTGCTTAAATCTTCTTCACTTAATTCAGCTAGATGAATTTTAGAATAATACTTCATTGTATCCGCTGCTAAATTAAACATTTGAAAAGCAAGATCCACATCTTCTGGAAAACCCATTAAAACAATTTTGCGTTGAACCGAATGCTGATGAGGTAATCGGTTACTTTGGATATAAAACATGCAACGAAAATTATCGGCGATAATCCTAACTAAAACTTTTTCCCACCAATACAAGCGTTTATAGACTGATAAGGAGCGTAAAATGATTTCTGGACTTTTTTTATCAGAAACTTCTTGCTGAGAGATTTTATGTTTTAACATCAGTTTTTGAGCCATCAGCAAAGCAGTTTGGCTCTCTTCATCATTTCCGCCATCTTCAGCTAAAGTCAATAAATTTCGGATCTTAGCTAAAATCTTTTGATTAGTCTCAGACATCTCTACTTCCCTCCTTTTCTAACTATTTTAGACTATTTATAATTTTTTGCATCTTTAAGGGCAATGGACATTCAAAATGTAAGGGCTCATCTGTAACAGGATGTAATAAATCAATGGCCTTTGCATGTAATAGTTGCCCGTCTTTTTGATTAGCTAATTCCCCCGGTAAATTTTGAAGATTTCTGCGATAAAGTGGATCGGCTATAATTGGATGACCTATAGCTTCCATATGGATGCGAATTTGGTGAGTCCGACCAGTCTGTAACTTTAATTGCATTAATGTGGCGTATTGAAAACGTTCCAGCACTTGAAAATCAGTAATAGCTTCTTTACCCGAGGGATCCACATGCCATCTTAAGCGATTGGATGGGTCACGTTTAACAGGCATTTCAATATGTCCGGAGTCGCTTTCAACTTGCCCATTAACTAAAGCGACATAAGTCCTCCCCATGGTGTGATCCACCAATTGTTGACTTAAGTGACGATGGGCTTGATCATTTTTTGCTACTACTAATAAACCAGAGGTATCTTTATCAATTCGATGAACAATTCCTGGTCGGTAAGATTGAAAGCCTTGGGATAGCGCTTTTCCTAAATAATGATAGAGGCCATTCACTAGAGTTCCGTTAGTGTGTCCTTTAGCAGGATGGACAACCATCCCAGCTGGTTTATTAACAAGCAAAAAACTGTCATCTTCAAAGATAATCTCTAACTCCATCACTTCAGCAATCAACTCGAATTCTTCAGGGCTGGCTTCTTTTTCAGGAAAATCAATCGTAATCATCTCATCCCCTTTTAAAATGGCGTTAGCTTTTAAAAATTGATTGTTAACTTTTACTCTTTTTTCTTTAATTAATTTTTGTAATTGCGATCTACTAAAATTTGGATAATAATTAGTCAAAACTTTATCTAAACGGTCTTGATCTGCTTCATTATTAGAGAGCTTTAATGCTTCTGTCAAATTAAATCACTTCCTTCTTCGGTCCATATAACCATTATAATCAATAAAATAACGCCTAGAGTAAGCGCCACATCTGCCAAATTAAAAATTGGAAAATCAAACAGACGAATCTGTAACATATCTACTACATAGCCTCTCACTAAACGATCAATTAAGTTGCCAACTGCCCCTCCTAATAAAAGTGCATAAGCAAGTTTAGTCCAAGGGCTATGGTAGCGATTTTTCCAAATTAAATAAACTAAATAGAAAATCACTAAAAAAGTTACCCCTATTAAGAAAAAACGTTGGCCGGCAAATAAGCCCCAACCCGCTCCTGTATTATGAATATAGTTTAACTGAAAAAAATCAGGAATAATTTCTAGCGTTTGATTTAGCGTTAAATGATTTTGGGTCCATATTTTTAAAGCTTGATCCAGTATTACGATTATAGCCGTTATGATAAAAGTGGTCGTCATTTAATCCTCCTTGTCCAAATTAATTCTAATTTGTTATAATATTTGTGTTTACAATACCTATTATTATATACTAGATGTATTAAAAAGTTCAATTTAGATAAACTATAAATGAATGACAAGGAGAAACGATGAAAACAAAAAAAATATTAATCCTCCTAAGCCTATCTATTCTCATTATTGCTTGTGGAAACTCATTAGAAAGAGCTAAACGAACTGTTGGTCTCATCCAAGACAATGTTACTCTAATTATTGGAAATATTAGTGAAATTCAAAACCGTGAATTGGATCTTCAACAAGATTTTGAAGCGACCATTAATTTAAGTGAAGATTTATCCGGCTTTGGACAGAGTGATAATCCTCTTAACAAAAACATCGCAAAGCGCAAAGATTTATTAGCTGAAATGGAAGAAAGCCGTCAGCAATTACTTGAATTATGCCAAGAGCTTAAAGACATACCAGAAAACGATCAACTTCCCAAAGATCAAATAACAAAAGTTATTGAATATACGACCAATCTATGTGATAAAACAGATATCTATATTTCTAATTATCTTGAAAACATTGAAATAGAAGATCAGTCTTATCAATCTATCACTAGTGAAGAAATTGATCATGAGAGTTTCTTCGCTGTTTTTGATAATGTTAATCTTTTATATACGGAAAATAATATGAACTTAGATCAAATTCTCGAATACTTTGAACCTTTAAATACACTCTTAGTTAATTTAAAAGTCTACCTTGTTAATCTTACAGGCAAATAATTAGAAAGCGGTGATTTAAATGAATAAAAAATGCATTTTACAATTGACTTTACTTTCCTTTTTAATGCTTTTGCTCGTAGCATGTAAACCAAAAGTAGAAGATAAAAAAGAAGCCAAAAAAGTCCAACTTCCAGAAGTAGTCTTAGCCTATTCAGATGAAGAAGTAGTGGCATTCAACAACCGCATTAATCAAGGAGAAAATAATACTTATGAGGGCTTATCGCCTCACAATAATCCTATTCTTACCGCACCTGAGAAACTACCTTCTGTCCTCTTTTATGATTCAGGCATCGATATTACCTATCCTGAAGAAGGTGTTAAAGGCATTTATCTTGCTCCTTCTGTTTTTTCTGATCCTGAACGACTAAACTACCTATTAGATTATGTTGAAACCACCGCCTTAAATGCAGTGGTTATTGATTTTAAGGATGACGAGGGGGTTATTCAAACAAAATTAGAAACAGACAATCCTTTAGTTAATCAAAATTCTTATAACAATGTAGATATTAAAGAACTTTTGAAAGAATTAGAAAAACGTCAAATTTATCCAATCGCTCGCATTGTAACTTTCAAAGATCGACTAGTGGCTGAAGCCAAACCTGAATATTCCTTTAAAGATAGTGAAACAGGAGAAATTTGGCAGGATGGTAATGGTGCTAAATTTATTAATCCATTCCTTCCAGAAATTTGGGACTACAACATTACTATTGCTATCGAAGCTGCTAAATTAGGTTTTAAAGATATTCAATTTGACTATGTTCGTTTCCCTGAAGGTTTCCAAACTTTCTCAGATCAACTAGATTATAATATTGGTAACTATCAAACCTATGTAACCGATGACCCTGAAAAATTTGGACAAGAAAGGGTTTATGCCATTAATGATTTCTTAGAAGAAGCCAATGATAAATTAGCCCCATATGGCGCAGATGTTTCAGCTGATATCTTTGGATATACTGCAATTGCTGGGGATGCTCCTGATGTACGTGGAATCGGTCAAAATTTTGAACAAATTGCTGAAAGAGTCGATACGATTTCTTCTATGATCTACCCTTCTCACTGGGGTTTAGGATTTTTTGGTATACCGGCTCCTGACTTAGAACCTTATAACTTAGTTGATCAATATATGTATTCTGAAAACCTCATCCTAAAAAATATTACCAATGCGGCAAATAGTCGTCCATGGTTACAAGACTTTACTGACTGGAATCTGGCACCTGGTACCTATCAAGAATATGGACCTCTTCAAGTTCAACAACAAATTGTTGCTTTGGAAGAAAATGGAATTACTGAATTTCTTCTTTGGAATCCATCTGGTATCTTTAACGAAGGCGTAGATTACGCTCCTGAGTCTTCAGGTAATGAATACTATTACTAAACCATACAAAAAAGAAGCTGGGTATTCAGCTTCTTTTATTTTATTATTTATCAACTTTTAGAGGACGTATCATGCGACCTTGCAGGTCGTATATGTAATCTTGAACTTTTTTACCGTCTCCCATAGCCTCGACTAAACGGTCGCGATAAGGCTCGGCTAATTCATCAAATAAAACTTGCTCATCTTCTAATAAATATTTCTTCCTTAAGGATTCAATTTCTCCTTGACTCCTTAATTTTACTTTCAATGAAGGAAGTTCCTCATCCATCTCCCTTTCAACAATACGATAATAATAATTATTATCCCCGTAAGTGATTTCTAAAGCTCCTGAATTGGTTCGTCTTTCCACAACATCTTTGTAATTATCTTTTTGTAATTCCCACCAAGCTTTTATCCCTCTGAGAGCTTCTGACTCTGTAGCGTAAGATCCATGTTCTTTCACAACATTATCACGACGATTCATCCAATAATTGGTATAAACTTTATGACTCATCTGATCATCCTTTCTAACTTAATTGACACTTTCATTATAACTATAAAGGTAAACGCTTTCAATGATTTTTGATTTTAAGCTCAAATATTTATTATAGAATATCAAAAGGAGGTGTCTTATGCCACTTATAAGCATCAAGGATGCTAGACCTTGTGATATTGACGATATTCAAACAATTTATAAGACTTTATTCAAAACAGTCAGCTAACTTTGGAAAGTCCTGTTCCTTCTAACCAAAAATTTGAAGAAAAAGTCACTCGCTATCAAGAAAGTCATGCCGTTCTTCTAATTCTTATGGATCAAGAGATAATTGGCTTCGCCTATGCCTACCCTTTTTCGCCTCGCAGAGCATATCAACATTCAGCAAATATTGCTATGTATTTATTAGCAGAGCATGATGAATGGACACTTAAAAATTTACTCTATCCAGAACTAGAAAGTCGATTAAAAGCCAAAGAAATCATCAACTTGCTTACATGTCTACCGATTCATCAACAAAATCAGATCGATTTTTAAAAACCTAAAGTTTCATAATCAGAGGAAATTTTCCTAAATTTGAACGTAAATTCGATCAAATTTGGGAATGGGTTTGGCTAAGTAAAGAATTATGATTTAAAAAGCTCGATAAGGACACTTAAATCCGTACCGAGCTTTTTGACTTAATATGTAGTAACTTTCTTTCCACGATAATCAAAGCGGTAATACCCTCGTTCTATTAATTGATCAGCGTATTTTTCCTCTAGATGCAAAATATAGATATTATCGTCCAATGTTGGATCGATAGTTAATTGATAATCTACAGCAGAGAAAAATTTATCTTCATCAATGAGACGTTGAATCATCACTTCAAAAGCACGTTTTACAAATCGATCTTGAATTTCATTGTTTTTAAATTGAAAAATAGAATAAGTTTTAGCTGGTGGTAATTGAGTATAGGCTTGTTCAAAACTTTCACTGGATTCAATTTTTTCTATCGTTTCGATAGTTGTTGAGATTCTGATTTGATCAGATTCTTGAGATGAAATAGAACTTTCTTCAACCGTTGTTTGACTAGTTTGGTCAGGCTTGGTCTTAGTGCTTGACTCAGTTATTTCTGTTGTTGAAAGTGCTAAGGATTCAGATGATTCCTTAGCAACTTGAGATTGTATTCCAAAACTTTGACCTGCTTCTTGAATAGAGTCACTTTTTAGCCGTAACAACATGGTAGCTGAGAATAGAATAATCATAATGAAAAACCAGACAATTGGGCTTTTAGGAGTTTTTACTTGTTTTTGTTTGTCTTGCAATGTTACTCTCCTCTGTTAACTGAGCTAGTATGCTCTAGCAAAATCAATAATCTCTTCTACTTTCATAGAAGAATCGCAAACTGTTTCTGTACGATTCGAATCAGCATAAACTAATCCAGGAACTGTGACAACGTTATATTTTTCACGGAACATTTGTGTTCCTTCTAGGTCATTTTGAGTTTGTGAATGTAAGAAATAAACATTTAAATCACTTGTAATCGCAGCTTCCGCTAACTTACTAACAAACAAACGGCAATATGGGCAAGTCTCACGACCTAGAAAAATAAGATTCCCTTCTTTTGCTTCTATTAATTCAAAAGCTTCATGACTATCTATTTGCTTAAAGTGCTTAACTGCTTCATTAAAATCATTTATATCCATATAAAACGCCCCTTTCGATTAGGTTTATTATATCGAAAGTTTTTAAATAGTGAAACTAAAATAGATCCTCCTCATTGAAAAGATGATCTTGTATTCGCTTTTTATGCTGAAGCTGTTTAAAGTAGCGGTTAATTAATAAGGCGATTAAGCCAATTATCAATAGAGACCATGCGATATTGAGATAGAACTTTTGCTCACCAGTAGTTGGTAAAAGTTGTGATTTTTTATCATTTGATTGCGTCTTGTCTTTGATATTTTTATCTTTATCAGAGGGTTTAGCTAAATTACTGGCTTTTTTGCCTTTAGTCTTATTGGCTAGTTTGTCTTTTAAGAAGGCTAAATTATCCTGTTTATCCGTTTCATTTGCTATTTGCTTATCTTCTAGTTTAAGTAACCCTCTATCATTTAGGTTCTTTTTGACCTGATCTACTGGCTGATCATGCTTTACATCTTCTTTAGCCATATCTGTTGATTCATTATTAGGCGTTTGAGTTTGAAGTAAGTCTTTTGCCTGATATTCTAATAAATAGCCCGAATCAGCCCCTAAATTAGCTGACCAAGTCTGATTATTCTCATTATATAAAACTAATTTCATTTGATAACGGTCATGAAGTGTTTTAATTTGTTGGATGTTTTCATCACTAATTAATTGATGCTGGTTAAGATAATTTGCAAGATAATGCTTAAGATTTTCAAATAATTCACTATTAATTAGATAAAAGTAATGTAATTGGCTTTCTTTTAGATTTAATAAATTACTATAAACAGCGTGATAAACTTCAGCCTTATTATTTATATAATAATTATTCAAGGCTTGGTAAGCCATCACTTCGATATCAAATAAGCTCAATTCTTTTGCATATTGGTAAGAGGTAAAAGTAAAATCATCTAATACAATCACTTCCTTGTCAGTAAGCTTATTATTTAGTTCTTCAACAGTCATCTTTTTATTAAAAAGATCATAAATTTGTTGAAAAGTAACTTTAGCATAGGCTTTGGGGACAATCTTTTGTAAATAATTATCGATTGAGACGATTAAAGTCGCTAGATCAGAAGCGTCTAATTGCATATTTTCTTGATTGATAAGGTAAGCATTTGTTGAATAAGGATAAAGCTGGCATTGACTAAGTTGGGCCATTGTTTCCTTACTACTTTGCATTTGATCCCCTAAAGTTTCGTTATCATAGAGTAATTGTTGATATTCTGCTTCTAATTCGGCTTGTTCACTAATATATTGATCCAAAATTTGATTCAACTCTTCAATGTAAGCTTGCCATTCTATAACTGTTTCATCTTGACTGATTAAGGCTAATTGCTCTTGAGCAGATAGGGAAACAAAATCTTGCTGCTCAATTGATAAATTTTGGTAAAGAGTTTCAATGACCTCTTCCAATGCAAGATTTGCCTCGTTCAAGGAATTGCTAGGCCCTTCTTGAATAGAAATAATTTCTTGGTTCAAAATTTGATAGCGTTCATTAATGGCTGTCATGCGCACTTGATTGGCTTCAAATTGATTTTGTAACTCTTTATCTGAGATTATTTCTTGACTATTTGAAGAAGTCAGTGGGGTCTCTCTTAAAAGTATTTGACAAGCTTCTAAAGATACCATATTTTTATCGGTTTGGCTTTTGAGATAAGTCATTTCACCTTTTTGAGCATGAACATTCGGTAAACTGAAACTTTGAGTAAAGAGCATTAAAACAACTATTATCCTTTTCATAATTCACCCAATCCTCTATTTTGTAAGTAACTAGTTGTAAATACAGAATAGAGAGCAAAAAGATGCTATCCTTTATAGAGTTAATCTAAATAAGGTACAAAATCAAGGTCTTTTTCATAGTTAGTGAATCGTTGCTCTACTTCTTCATATAAACGATCACCGTTCCACAGACCAAAGTCTTGAGCCTTTGCTAATGGAATTACTTGATAAAAAGACCATTCTGGATAGCCAACATTATAAGTTGGCATCAATCGCATAGAATCTAAAGTAACTTTTCCATCAACATCCATCTTAAAGGTATACTCTCCAATTCCACCGACTTTTTCATATGCTCTTACTTGGCCAGACAAAAAATTACCATGAGAATACCAAGCACCTTGATGATCGTTAAAACGTTTCATGGGTTGCATAATGTGAGAATGTCCTCCTAGAACAAAGTTTGCTCCTGCATCAATAGCCAATTGAGTTAATCTAATTTGAGAATCAACTGGTAAAAAAGCATCTTCGCCAAATTGATAAATAACGATAGCTACATCACATTGTCTTTTTAAATGTTGAATTTCTAATGGGATAAGTTCTTCATCAATCAGAGTCACTAAGTATCTTTCATCTTGAGGAATTGGGTTACCATTCGTACCATAAGTATAATTTAAAAATCCTACTCGAATGCCATTTTTTTCAATGATCCGTAGACGGTTGTAATCGTCCCAAGATGAATAGGATCCGACATATTCCATTTTCTTATTTTTAAGAATTTCTAATGAAAGATGCGCCCCCTTAGCTCCGAAATCCATGGTATGGTTAGTGGCGGTTGAAACAATATTTACATCCATCGCTAATAGACTATCGACAATTTGATCTGGAACATTGAAGAAAGGATAAGATGATACTCCCATTTGATTTCCGGCCACCAAGGTCTCCATATTGGCTGTCGTGATATCAGCATTAGCGACATATTTTGCCACTTCTTTAAACATTGGATCAAATTGATAACTCGTTGAACCAGTTTGGGCACTCCAATAAACACTATCATGTAATAAAATATCGCCAATTGATCGAATGGTTACATATTTTACTTTAGTATCTTCTTTGACTGCTTGAGTTTCTTCAGCCCTAACCTCTTCTTCTGCATAAACTCTCGTAAAAAATGGCTTAGAAATAAAGAGAATCATCCCAAAGAAGTTAATAGCGAACACATACTTCAAAATTCGATTTATTCTTTTCATCACATTACCTACTTTATCTGAAATTTTAAATATATTATAACAAACAAAACCTTCTTACTCTAGCTTCATTGAATTAAAAGAACTTATTTAAATATAAGTTAATTTAGATAATTTTTAGAACAATTTTAACTTCTAAAGATTAATAGTGCTTTTATCCTAATTAAGATATAATAGACATAAGAAGCAGAAAGGAGTTTACCATGTATAAGCAATCGACCAAGAACGCCACTTCGAAATATTTTACCTCCGTCAAGACTAACCACCAACAAATTAAACCCTTTAATCGTTTAGTAACCATTAAAAGGGATCGATCACAAGCTCTACTACGTTTTAATAAGCCAGTTATCCTAACTGAACATAAAGGATTAGCTCTATTAGTGATGACGGATACTCCAGATAAAAAAGAATCCTTTCAATTTTTTATCTTACAAAATGCGGTTCAGCTTAATGCGGGTGTATACTTTAATACACTCTCTCTAACTGCAGAATGTAAACTTTATTTGGAACCCAGCCAAAATGAAGAACCACAAATTATTACTTTAAAAGAAGCTATAAAGGTAGAAAAAGAAATAAAACGCCTTAAAATTGAAAATGTCTTCGGTCTTGATTACCAAGTCTACTCAAGCGGTGAACGGATACTCAACCATCCACAAAATTACTATGAGTTAATTATCGTCGATCAAGGACAAGCTTCGATAGAAGTAAGCTATAATAAGCAGATTCTTTTATCAAAAAATTCCGCCTGGTTAATTTTTCCAGGACAAAAAAATCAAATTGCCTTTAAAGAAGAAGGGATGACTACACTGATTTCCATTTTATTTTCTGGTCAAGGCTTAGCCGAATCGATCGCTCAAAGGCCAATTCATCTTGGTCATCGTCAAATTCAACTTGTAAGTCGCTTGGTCAATTTAGCGGCTATTTCTGAGGATAAATGTCCTTTCTATTATGATGAAATGGTCACAAGTCTCCAATTAATACTTACGCAAATTCACAACGGTGAGAATAAAACAGAAACTGAAAGGTCTACCTCCATGCGAGAAAATTATGAAAATGACTTGTTCCAATCAATCATTGATTTTCTCCAAGAGAATGTCGGTCAGCTTCATCAAGTAAATGATCTGGTAGAAGTCTTCAATATTTCTCGCTCCAGCCTCCAAAGCTTATTTAATAAATATACAGGACAAACCCCTAAACAATACATTAACAGCTTACGTTTAAAACAAAGTAAGCTATTAATTCATGAATCTAAAATGACTCTTTCTGAAATCGCTAATGAATTAGGATATGGTTCCATCCAATATTTTTCAAGAGCTTTTTCGAAAGAATTTGGTATTAGTCCTTCTAACTATGCCAAATCAATAGTGAAATAATTCATTTCTATGTAAAGAAATCACTTCAATAGGCCCTTACTAGCTTAAAGGGCCTATTTGTTTTATAATAAATAACAGACATTTTTGAGGAGTGAGACGATGACATTTGATGGATTTTTTACACGAGCTTTAGTAGAAGAGTTACGATCACAATTAAAAGCAGGACGTGTACATAAAATTTACCAACCCTTTGAACAAGAATTACAAATAGTTATACGTGCTAACCGAACCAATCATCGCCTAGCCGCCTCGGTTCACCCGAATTATTTTTCTTTATACTTAACTCAAGAGAAATCAGCCAATCCACAACAGGCCCCTATGTTTTGCATGTTATTAAGAAAATACTTGGAATCTGCCTTCATTATTGATATCAAGCAATATGAGAACGATCGGATTATTGATTTCTATTTTACCGGTCGTGATGAAATAGGTGTTGACCAAGAATACCTGCTAACCTTTGAATTGATGGGGCGACACTCAAATATCCTTCTAGTCGACCAGAATAAACAAACCATTATTGATTGTATTAAGCATGTTCCAGATAGTCAAAACGCTTATCGTTCACTCACTCCAGGAGCAAAATTCAAGCGACCTCCCCGCAACAGACAACAAGTAAACTTATTTGAATTGAATGATTCTCAATTGTTTGAATTTAGTCATCAGAATGAAGCGATTCTAAGAGAAGGGAGAGCCTTCCAATGCGTACAAGGAATGGGAAAACTTCTTGCACAAGAGATTGCTTTTTGGATGTCTGATGAAGGTGGGAATCTATCTAGTTTGGCCAGTTTAGAAAGAGTAAAATCAGCCATTGAATTCCCCTCTCCTACTCTTTATCAAACGGAAAAAAATGTTTATTTCTATGCTTTTAAATTGGCAAATTTACCAGGAACAGAAGTGGCCTTCGATTCTCTTTCCGAATTAATTTATGCATATTCTCACCAAAAGGTTCATTTAGATAGGGTCAAGCAATTATCGGGTAATATTATTCATAAATTAAAGCAAGTGATTGATAAAAATCAAAAAAAATTGAAAAAACTTTCAATTGACCGACATGTTGCAGCAAGTGCTGATGACTATCGCATTAAAGGTGAACTTTTAAATGCCTTTGCCTATCAAATTAATGATAAGGAATACCAGGTGACCTTGGCTAATTTTTATAATAATGACGAGCCAATGGATATCCAATTAAATCCTCGATTAAATGCTGTTGAAAATGCTCAAGTTTACTTTAAAAAGTATCAAAAATATCGGGATGCTCTCAAATATATTAATCGTGAAGAAAGCTTAACCCGCGCTGAGATTGATTATTTAGAAGGTATTTTAGTCCAACTTAAGCAAGCTGATCTTGAAGATGTTGAATCGATTAAGCAAGAATTAATTAATGAAGGCTATGTGGGACAGAAGCCTTCTTCAAGTAAAAAGCGAGCAAAAAACCAATCTAAACCCCGTCGCTTTAAATCTAGTGATGGTGTCATGATTTATGTCGGTAGAAACAATCAACAAAATGACGACTTATCCCTCAAAAAAGCATCTAAAAACCATTGGTGGCTTCATGCAAAGGATATCCCTGGTGCCCACGTTATTATCGAAAGTGATAAACCTAGTGAAGAAACCTTTGTAGAAGCTGCTCAATTAGCGGCCTATTATTCTAAATTTTCACAATCTGCTAATGTGCCTGTTGATTACGTCCAAGTTAAACATTTAAAGAAACCTAACGGTTCTAAACCTGGCTTCGTTATTTATGAAGGCCAAAAAACACTTTATGTGACACCTCAGGCATCTGTTATTAAACGTCTTTCATTAAAAGAATAATGAATTCCAGCCCCCAACTTTAATATAAAGTTGAGGGCTGGAATTCATTTTATTTGTTAAATGCTGCTGTTAATGGAGGAACCACTTGTTTCTTACGTGAAACTACTCCTGGTAAATCAAATTGATGATCTTCAACTTTAGTATTGAAAGCTGCCTCTACAACACTAATATCCGCCCCTACCACCAAACCAATAGAATCGGATTCTAAGACATCCGTAATCACTAGCACATAGAGTTTAAGATTCATTTCTTTTCGCTTATCTTCCATTACTTTTAAAAGATTTTCTTTACGACTTAAAATCTCGTCAAAGCCGATAATGTTTGTCTGACCAATACGAATATTTTGATCGTTCATGACAAAGTTTTTAGCATCCCCATCAACAATTTCCTCATCCGATTGCTTACTAAGATCAGCTCCAGCCTTTAAAAATTCTAAACCATATGATTGAATATCAACTTGGGCTATTTCAGCCAATTTTTCAGCGATTTCCTTGTCTTTTTCGGTTGTTGTTGGAGATTTGAATAACAAGGTATCTGAAATAATAGCAGATAACATCATGCCGGCAATATCTGCTGGAATTTCATAGCCATATTCTTGAAACATCTTATAAAGAATACTGGCGGTTGACCCTAAGGGCTCCGCACGGTAATAAAGAGGCTGAGCTGTATTAAAGCCTGAAATGCGGTGGTGGTCAATGACATAATCAATTTGAACTTGATCAATATCGTCTATTGATTGTTGTGGCTCATTGTGGTCCACTAGAGCAACTTGGCTCACTTCATTAGCAGCTGTATTAATAATTCTTGGTGGTTGGATACCAAATTTTTCTAAAGCAAAAGCTGGCTCACTTGATATTTCACCCAGTGCGACTGCTTCTGCTTGGTGTCCTTCTTGCTTTAAGAAATAGGCAAAAGCGATGGCTGAAGCAATAGTATCTGTATCTGGCTTTTTATGCCCAAAAACTAAGTATTTTGTCATATTTATCCTCCTAAATTAAATTACAGTCTAAGTTTATCACTTTTTAATAAATTTTTGAATCCTTATTGACATAGGATAATTAAAGTAAGTTTTTAAAAAGATAAAAATAATAAATATTTTCAAAAATTTTTACATGATTATTTAGTTAGATTATAGGCTTTTGCTTTAATATAGATTAGCTATATTGATAATACAATTTAATATTATGTTTTTCTACTTATGGTAGAATTATAAAAGAAATAATAAAGGCATGATTGTGTGGATGCGTTTTAACTAGAACTAATGGTCTTATTTTCATTGTTTTATCCATGATCGCAGTTGCGTTATTCTTGCAAAGATACAAAGTTTTTAAATCGTTAGGACCGGTCCTGACTGTTGTTATAATTGGAATTATTTTTTCTAATACAGGAGTCGTGCCTATCAGTCATAAAGTGTATAATGCTATAAGTTCACTTCTAGTTCCCGTCAGTATTATTATTTGCATGCTAAGTATGGATTTAGTTGAGTTGAAAAAGTAAAAATCCGGTGATTGCTTTAAGTTCAGGTATTTTATCTCTTATGGTGATTGCAACTATCTTAGCCTTCATTTTTCCCCTTATATGGATGAAGGATAAAAGATCGCTGGGATGTTTGTTGCGACCTACACTGGTGGTACTCCTAACTTAACGACTATTGCAACAGTTTTAGATGCTAGTCATCAAACCATTGCGGCTGCTAACGCGTCAGATTACGTTATTGCTACCCCTTTAACAAACTTTATGCTCGCCGCGCCAGCTATGCTTAAAGCTTCAAAAGCTTGGGAAAAGTTTTGGCCTTATCATTTAAGTGAAGAAGAACCTTCAACTAGTGACACGAAAGCATTGATGTCAGATAAAGAGTGGTCCATTAGAGAAACTGCTTAGCTATTAACCATTGGTTTTGGTATAAATATTTTGACTACAGCATTTTCAAAAGCTTACATGCCGGAGACTATTTGGAAGGCTGTTCGTTTAATCTTGTTAACGACCGTTTTATCGGTCTAGCTCAATAATAAACTATGTGCTAATTTAGATTTAGGACTCTTCTTATCCTTAATGTTTTTTCAACTATTAGTTTTGCAGTTGACTGGCAGCAATTTGTAGGTTCTACCTTAACCATGACATTTTAGTTTTTCGAATGTTAGTTGGAGGTTTGACTTTACACTTGTTGATCTGTCGTCTATTTAAGATAGAATATGGATACATGATTCTTTCAATTGTTGGTTGTATCGTCGGTGGTCCAACAGCTTCTCTAACAGCAGCAGCAGCTAATTGGAAGTCTCTTATTGATAGTGGTTTAATTTTAGGAGTTTTAGCAGGAGCTGTAGGTAACTATGTAGGTATTGCTGTCGCTTATTTTACAAAATTCTTAGTTGGCGGTTAATTGATCTAATTACTAATTAGAAAAAATTGCTAAAAAAATTCTGTAGCCACCCATTAAATTTGAATGGTTACAGATTTTTTTATTATGATTTTAGGTAGCCGGTATATTCTGCACAGCGCAGTATACGGTTGGCATTTTCGACTCTTTCTTTAGTTGGAGGTTCTACACCTTCTAATTTGTATCGATAGCCTAATGCAGTGTATTTATAAACACCCATCATATGGTAAGGTAAAACTTCAAACTTTAAGACGTTATTTAAACTGGCTACATAATCGGATAAACGGTATAAATATTCATCAAAATCCGTTCTTGTTGGAACCAATACATGACGGATCCAGACGGCTTTATTAATATCTGATAAATAGCGTGACATTTCAAGAATATTATCATTTGGATGGCCGGTTAGTTTAATATGGCCTTGACGATCGATATGTTTTATATCAAACAAAAGCAGATCCGTATACATCATCAGTTCTTGAAATTTACTAAAAAAAGGCTCTTCATAAGTGAAAGGCTGGCCACAAGTATCTATGGTTGTATGTACTCCATTGGCCTTACATATTTTGAAATATTCGATTAAAAAATCCATCTGTAATAAGGGTTCCCCACCTGATACAGTGACTCCCCCTTCATTTCCCCAGAAAGCACGATACTGAATGGCTTCATTAAATAAGTCTTGTGGGCTGTATTCCTTGCCACCCGTCATCTTCCAAGTATCTGGGTTATGGCAAAATTCACATCGCATTCGACAACCTTGCATAAAAGATATAAAGCGAATACCCGGTCCATCAACTGAACCAAAACTTTCTGTGGAGTGAACATAGCCTTTAATTGCTTGTGCTACTTCTGACATTTCAATTCCTCCATCTAACTTTTAGAAAAAGGAACTGAAATAAAATTCAGTCCCTTTTTCTGAAGTTTTTAATTAATTGTTTAAAGTTTACATTGAAGCGTGCATTGTACGGTTAATAACGTCTAATTGTTGTTCGCGTGTTAGCTTGATAAAGTTTACAGCATAACCTGATACACGGATTGTTAATTGTGGATACTCTTCAGGATGTTCCATCGCATCTAATAAGGTGTCACGGTTAAAGACGTTGACATTTAAGTGATGTCCACCACTTGTCGAGTAACCATCTAACATATTAGCTAGATTAGCTTTTTGAGTGGCTTCTTCTTTACCAAGCGCTTTAGGAATAATTGAGAAGGTATTGGAAATACCATCTAAAGCGTACTCATAAGGTACTTTAGCCACAGAAAGTAAAGAAGCTAAAGCACCATGGGTATCGCGACCATGCATTGGGTTAGCCCCTGGTGCAAATGGTTCTCCTGCACGACGTCCGTCCGGTGTATTACCAGTTTTCTTTCCATAAACAACGTTTGAAGTAATAGTTAAAATTGAAGTTGTTTGTAATGAATCACGGTAAGTTTTATGTTTACGAACTTTTGTCATAAAGTTCTTCAATAATTCTACAGCAATTTGATCCGCACGATCATCATTATTTCCATATTTAGGAAAATCTCCCTCAATTTCGTAGTCAATCACTAAACCATTTTCATCACGAATAGTTTTAACTTTAGCATACTTAATTGCAGATAGAGAATCTACTGCAACTGAGAAGCCTGCAATACCAGTTGCCATTGTACGAAGAACTTTTGTATCGTGTAAAGCCATTTCTAATGATTCGTAAGAATACTTATCATGCATATAGTGGATGATATTTAAAGTATTTACATATAACTCAACAATCCATTCCATCATATCATCATATTTAGCCAAAACTTCATCGTAATCTAAATATTCAGATGTAATTGGCGCATATTGAGGGCCAACTTGCGCTTTAGATTTTTCATCTACCCCACCATTAATGGCATAAAGTAATGTCTTAGCAAGGTTAGCACGCGCTCCAAAGAATTGCATTTGTTTACCTACACGCATAGCAGACACACAACACGCGATCGCATAATCATCACCATATTCTGGACGCATGATCTCATCGTTTTCATACTGAATAGCAGAAGATATAATCGACATTTTAGCTGCATATTCTTTAAAGGCTTGAGGTAATGATGGTGACCAAAGAATTGTTAGGTTTGGTTCCGGAGCCGGACCTAAGTTTGTTAAGGTATGTAAGAAACGGAAAGAGTTCTTAGTAACAAGTGGGCGTCCATCTAAACCTATACCAGCGATTGATTCTGTTACCCAAGTTGGGTCACCAGAGAATAATTCATTGTATTCTGGTGTACGTGCAAATTTAACCAAACGTAATTTCATCACGAAATGATCAACTAACTCTTGTGCTTCGACTTCAGTCAATGTGCCCTTAGCTAGGTCACGTTCGATATAAATATCTAAGAAAGTAGAAGTACGTCCTAATGACATAGCCGCTCCATTTTGTTGCTTAACGGCAGCTAAATAGCCTAAGTATAACCATTGGAAAGCTTCTTTTGCATTCTCAGCTGGACGTGAAATATCAAAGCCATAAATTTCGCCTAATTCTTTTAATTCTTGTAAAGCACGGTATTGTTCAGTAACTTCTTCACGTAATTGAATCACATCGTTATCCATTGTACCATTTCCGATGTTAGCAAAATCTTTTTGCTTTTCTTCCATCAAACGCTCTACCCCGTATAAGGCTACACGACGGTAGTCACCAATAATACGACCACGGCCATATGCATCAGGAAGACCGGTAATAACACCAGAGCGGCGAGCAGCGCGCATTTCTGGGGTATAGACATCAAAAACACCTTGGTTATGAGTTTTACGGTATTGTGTAAAGATATGTTCTGTTTCTGGATCTAACTCATAGCCATAAGCTTCTAAGGAATTCTTAGACATACGAATTCCACCGTA
The DNA here is from genome assembly GCF_050409585.1 of Facklamia sp. P9177. NCBI lineage: Bacteria > Bacillati > Bacillota > Bacilli > Lactobacillales > Aerococcaceae > Facklamia > Facklamia sp. P9177. Next base: position 38,196 of record NZ_JBNUPE010000006.1, on the reverse strand, counting down.
AGGTTGTAAGCTACGTTTAAAAGGAGCATCTGTTTGGAAACCAACGACTGCTTCTTTGTCTTTATCTAAATAACCTGCTTGATGAGAAGTGATAGAAGAAACCACTTTAGTATCCATATCAAGAACGCCACCTGCTTCCCGTTCTTTTTTATTAAGATCCATCACTTGGTCCCAAAGATCTTTTGTATTTTGTGTAGCATCTGCTAGGAAACTTTCATCCCCTTCATATAAAGCATAGTTTTCTTGAATAAAATCACGAACATCGATTTCTTTTTGCCATTTGCTTCCTTGAAAGCCATCCCATGCTTTATTTAATTCGGTTTTATTTGCAATTTCCATTTTAATTCTCCTTTTTTAAAATGATCCGACAATTTCTACACCCATAATATAACACAAGAAAAGTTCAATGTAAACAGTTATTGTGAATTATATAATTAGTGTTAAGCTTTAAATATCAGTGTTTGTTAGAAAAAACAAAATAATAGAGTGTATTCTGTACTCATTGTAGCAATAAGATTATAACAGTTGTTTGCTTTCTGTTTTTTTATTTTAGTACACAGAGTTTTAGTTGTTGATTTTGTAAATAAAAAACAAGCATCTGGTTCAGATACTTGTTTTTTATCTTATTCTTCATCTAACATTTTCAAGCGTGCAGGATGGATGTCTATCACCTTACCTAGTTGATCAAGCTCAACAATCTGACTGCCATTATTCTGGCGTTTACTAATATTGATATCAAAAGCCATCATCTCTAATGATTTACCGGTATCCCCTTGAATAATAATCGGTATATTCCCTTTTTGTAAGGCTAAAGCTTTTAAAATCCGATGGGGATTTGATTTTATTTCTTTTAGAATGAGCGTTCCAACACTGGCGCGATTAGCACTAGCCAGTTCTTCACTATCCATTCGTTTAAGATTTCCTCGATTGGTTAATAAGAAGACTTGTGGTCTTGAAGCTGCTTGATCGATTAAGAGCATCGATACAAGATAATCATCCTTTTTCAGTTTCATACCTACGACCCCTTGTGCTTTTAGTCCTTGAATTGAAACTTGTTCTAAATCAAACCGCAAACCGTAGGAGCGGTGGGTCATACTGGCGATTTGATAGTTCTTGTCTGCTTTAGCTAATCGAGCTGCTACTAATTGATCGTGGTCATCTTGCAATTTAATTGCAGTCATTGTCCGAGTTTTATAGGATCGATAAGTTGAGAATTCTGATAAGAGGGTTTGTTTAATGCGACCTGCTTGTGTCATCATGACAATTCGGTCTTCACTCGGATTATCCGAAGCTTTTTGCGCAAACACCGCAATGATGGACTCCTCTTTATCTAATTGATATTGCTGAGACCAATGTAAACCCAGATCTTTCCAACGAATGTCTGGTAATTCGTGAACAGGTAAATGAATATAATTACCTTTAGATGTGATAATCACAATCGCATCATGAGTCGAGAGTTCTTGAACAAATAATGGATAGTCTAAATCTCTAGATCCTAAATCAGTGGAATCGGAAGCCGTAAATGACCTAACCGAAGTACGTTTCAAGTATCCTTCCTTAGTCACAGACACATAGACTTGCTCTTGTGGGATTAAAAGAGTCTTTTCCAAGGTAATTTCTTCCACTTCCTCTTCTAATTGACTCATTCTCAAACTATTAAACTTTTTCTTAATTTCCTTTAATTCCTTAACCAAAACCTTGTCTAAAGTACTGGCATTAGAAAGGATATTCTCGTACATATGGATTCTTTCGTTAAGTTCAAATTTTTCTTGTTGTAGGCCAACAATATCCGTATTAGTTAAACGGTATAACTGTAAGGAAACAATTGCTTCAGCCTGTGCCATTGAAAAATTATATTGTTGGTGTAAATTATCTTTAGCATTGGCCTTGTTTTCAGATTGGCGAATAGTAGTAATTACTTCATCTAAAATAGAAATAACTCGGATTAAGCCATCAACAATATGAAGACGGTCTTGATCTTTCTTAAGAAGAAATTGAGTTCTTCGACGAATAATGTCTTTTTGATGGTCAAGGTAAGCTTGTAACATTTTTTCTAAGGAACAAAGGACTGGTCGACGATCGTGAATGGCTATCATATTGAAGTGATAATTTACTTGTAAATCGGTGTTTTTATAGAGGTAAGCAAGAATTGGTTCGACCTCTACATCTCTTTTTAGTTCAATGACTAATGAAACACCATTAATATCTGAATCATCGCGAACATCAGCAATCCCTTCTAGCTTTTTAGAAAGACGTATTTCATCTAATTTTTGAATAAGTTTGCCTTTATTAACGTCATAGGGTACTTCACTCACAACAATTTGAGACTTACCACCCTTTAATTTTTCAACTTCTAATTTAGATCGAATAACAACTTTACCTTGACCCGTTTGATAGGCTTCTTTAATGCCCGCTTTACCTTGGATAATACCACCCGTTGGAAAATCTGGTCCTGGTAAATACTTCATTAACTGGTCGACACTGATTTTATCGGGATGCTTAATCATATAAATTAAAGCGTCAATGACTTCCCCTAAGTTGTGTGGAGGAATATCGGTTGCATAACCTGCTGAAATACCGGTTGCGCCATTCACTAGTAGATTAGGAAAGCGAGCGGGTAAAACACGAGGTTCTTCAATGGTATCATCAAAGTTCAGAATCCAATCGACTGTTTGAGAATGGATATCTCTTAAGAGTTCCATGGCGATACTTGAAAGCCTAGCTTCTGTATAACGCATTGCCGCAGCTGGGTCGCCATCCATGGAACCATTATTACCGTGCATGTCGATCAAAGGTTGGCGGTTTTTCCAACTTTGAGACATACGAACCATGGCCTCATAAACCGATGAATCTCCATGTGGATGATAATTACCGATCACATTCCCCACTGTTTTGGCTGATTTGCGATAAGCTTTTTCAGCAGTATTTCCTTCGGCAAACATAGCATATAAAATACGTCTTTGAACGGGTTTTAAACCATCGCGAATATCGGGTAACGCTCTATCTTGAATGATATACTTGGAATAGCGACCAAATCGATCACCGATAACCGATGAAAAATTTAATTCTTGGACTCCTTTATTTTCTAGTTCAGTCATTATAAATCACCTCCAAATAAATCAATTTGTCCATTTTCATCCACTAAATCCTTACTTGGATTTTCATTAAGGTCAGTAGACGGCTCTTTTTTTGATAGCGTATTTTGTGTTTTCGCAGATGCTTTTGAAGCTGGGTTTTTAGCCACTAACAAGGCTTCCTTGTCTTCTTGTGCTAGAGAGTGGTTGGTTTGGGTGTTTTCTTTTAATAGAGAATCTTCTTCATCCATGGTAAATTGAACATTTTTTTCAATCCATTTACGGCGAGGATCTACTTTACTACCCATTAAAGTCGATAAGCGCTTTTCGGATAACGAATCATCGTCAAGAGTTACTCTTATCAATAAGCGTGAGGAAGGATTCATAGTCGTATGCCATAATTGATCCGCATTCATCTCTCCGAGCCCCTTATAACGTTGTAAGATGTAGCCTGGTCCCACTGCTTTAATTTTTGCTTGTAGTTCTTCATCTGTCCAAGCGTATTCGATTCTTTCATTCTTACCTTTTCCCTTTGATACCTTATATAGAGGCGGCATGGCCAAATAGACCTTGCCTGCTTCAATCAATGGCTTCATATAGCGGTAGAAGAAAGTTAAAAGCAGTACTTGAATGTGAGCACCATCCGTATCCGCATCCGTCATAATGACCACTTTATCATAGTTAGCAGCTTTAATATCAAAATCAGCCCCTACCCCTGCACCAATTGTGTAGATGAGGGTATTAATTTCTTCATTTTTCATAATATCGCTTAAAGATGCTTTTTCAGTGTTGATGACCTTACCTCTTAAAGGCAATATGGCTTGAAATTTACGATCACGCCCTAATTTAGCTGAGCCACCGGCCGAATCTCCCTCCACGATATAAAGTTCATTCTTTGAAGCATCTTTTGACTGGGCCTTAGTAAGCTTACCTGAAATTAAGCGTTCTTGTTGTTTATTAGAGTTAGATGAACGTGAAGCCTCACGCGCTTTGCGAGCAGCTTCTCGTGTTTGTCTAGCCTTTAAAGCTTTTCTTAAAATAGTTTGCGCCCAATTACCGTTTTCTGCTAAATAATAACCTAAGTGCTCTGTTACAAAAGATTCAACAATGGTACGTGCCTTTGGACTTCCTAATTTGTCCTTCGTCTGTCCTTCAAATTGTAGATATTGCTCAGGAATACGAACCGATACAATGGCTGCCAGTCCTTCCCGGATATCGGACCCTTCTAAATTTTTATCCTTTTCTTTAATCAAACTCATTTTACGACCGTAGTCATTAAATACCTTGGTAATAGCTGTCTTCATGGCCGTTTCATGCGTGCCTCCACCATTAGTACGAACATTATTAGCAAAAGAAAGAATGGTTTCTGAATAACCATCATTATACTGCATGGCAAAATCAATCTCAAAATCTTCTGATTGGCTTGAAAAAGCCACCACATTTCCCATGACTTCTTTATCTTCATTAAGATATTGAATAAAATCTTGTAAACCATCTTCATAATGAAAAGTCTCTGAAATGTCTTTTCTTTGATCATGAATTTCAATGGTAATTCCTTTTAAAAGGAAGGCTGACTCTCTCAGTCTTTCGGAAATGGTTTCATAGTTAATGGTAGAAGATCCAAATATTTTTTCATCCGGCATAAAATGAACACTTGTACCAGTGTCTGATTGATTATTGTGCTTAGTCTTTTTTAAAGAGCTGGCAGGACGTCCGCCCTCTTCAAACCGCATATGGTATTGGTATCCCTCTCGAATAACCGTCACTTCCAACCATGAAGATAAAGCATTTACGACCGAGGCTCCTACTCCATGAAGCCCTCCAGCGGATTTATATCCACCTTGGCCAAACTTACCACCAGCATGTAATACAGTGAAAATAACTTGAACCGTAGGAACCCCTGAAGCATGCCTACCAATCGGCATGCCCCGGCCATTATCAGTAATGCGAATCGAGCCATCTGCTTCTAAAGACACAACAATTCGATTTGCAAAGCCTGATAGAGCTTCATCTACAGAATTATCAACAATTTCATAAATAAGATGGTGAAGGCCCTTTTGATCAGTCGATCCGATATACATACCCGGTCTTTTTCTTACGGCTTCTAGACCTTCTAATATCTGAATGGCATCATCATTATAATTGCTTAAATTCACTTTAGAATTTTTGTTTGCCATTTTCTCACCCTTTTAATGTTATTTAATAAGAAATAGTCATGCATTTTTTGAATAATCTTTTAACGATAGTATCTATTCAGTATAAAGGCTCTATTTCCCAACTCTATTATCATAGCAGAATAAATCCCGCTTTGACACTTTTGATTTACTTAAAGTTGTTTTGATGCTTAAAAGTCAAAAATATTGCATTTTTATAATTAAGAAATTCGCTTGGTGAAAATTATTCAATCATGTTAGAATGAAGATAGTAAACTAGGAGGTTAATAAATGTTAGCTATCTTAATGATTATTGTCGGATACTTGGCGGGATCGATTCCCTCAGGTGTCTGGTATTCAAAATATATCCACAATATCGATGTTCGGACCCTCGGTTCAGGCAATTCTGGTGGTACGAATATCGGCAGAAATTTTGGACCGATTGCAGCCATTGTGGTTATTATTGTGGATATTTTAAAGGGCTATCTTCCAGTTTTAATGGCCCAACAGCTCTTAGGCTCGGATAGTGATTTAGCTATTATGCTAACGGCTATTGCTGCTGTTCTGGGACATGCCTATCCAATTTTCAGTCAATTCCGTGGCGGAAAAATCGTTGCGACATCGGTAGGTGTACTATTGGCATTTAACTTTTATATTGCTTTAGCCATGGTCGCTCTCTTTATAACCATTCTCTTATTGACATCAATTGTGAGTATTGCTGCCATGACCTCTTTTTTGCTGGTCGCTATTTGGATTATTCTACGAGAACCTTTAGTATATTCTTGGGGCTTTGCCTTTATGGCTGTTTTGATGGTCTATCGTCATCGAGAGAATATTCAAAGACTGCTTAAAGGAGAAGAAAGTCGAGTGACCTTCGGTTTAAATCCTAGAAAAAAATAAATTAAAATAGCTAAGGCATTTTCCTTAGCTATTTTTATCTTTTTAATTTTATTCACCCTTGAAAAATTCCATCGTCAAATCATGAGTACTGATGGATTGGGGGGCTAAACTATGAATTCCCCGTTTATGCTTAAATAGCTCAGGCTCATTGGCAATATCCGGTAAGCCAGACCATGCTTCTACGGCTAAGAAAGGAGCTCGCTTAGGATAAGGAGACCATAAAGCAACATAGTCAAAGCCAATAGAACGAAATTTAATTTCAACATCATTAATAGCATCCATTAAGATAAGTTCAGCTTTTTCACTCACTTGATAGATTAAGGCATCATTTCTAAATTGTTTGTGACGCAACTTTTGATTAATCACTTCTGTATACTTAGCTCTTTCTAAGTTGACTAGGCCATCATTATTAGTTTGTAAGAGATAATAATACCCTTCTGGATTTAATTGGTAACTTACTTGATTGAATTCCGGATAATTTCTTCCTACTGTATGTGGGAGATTAAAGGCCGGATGATAACCCACTGAATAATATAAAGGTTTTTCAAGTGAAGGATTATAAACTTCAAAAGTAATTGTTAACTTATGATCATATAAAACATAATTAACCTGAAGCGAAAATTCAAAGGGATAGGATTCTAGCGTGTTTTTATTGTTTTTTAAGTAAAAACTTGCAGAAGATTCGGTTTGACTTTGAACAGTAAAGGTATAATCTCTAGCAAACCCATGGCGACTCATTTGGTAGAATTTTCCACCATAAAGATACTGATCATCCTGTAGGCGCCCAACGATGGGAAAAAGGATGGGGGCACTGCGAGACCAATAGAAAGGGTCTGCTTGCCAGAGAAATTCATAGTCTGTCTTTAGATCAGTAATTGACTGGACTTCTGCCCCATTCTCAGTTATCTCCACTTTTAAAAAACTATTTTGAATGGTTACCATAGGCTTCACCCATTTCTTTATAAGATATAGTGGCTAAGATCTTGATTCTCAACCTTATCTGCTAATTTATCATCGACGTATTTTTCAGTAATTTCAATTACCATTGGTGTGTCTGCTGCTTCAAATAATAATTCTTCTAAAACTGTCTCAATAATCGTATGTAGGCGTCTTGCTCCAATATTATCTGTATTGCGGTTTAAGGTTTCCGCATAGTAGGCCATTTTCTGAACTGCTTCATCGCTAAAGTTAACAGTCACCTCTTCAGTAGCTAAAAGGGCCTGATATTGGATAAGTAAGGCATTTTTAGGTTCGGTTAGAATTTTAACAAAATCGTCAGCGGTTAAGTCCTGAAGATTGACTCGAATGGGAAAGCGTCCTTGTAACTCTGGTATTAAATCAGAAGGTTTAGCAACATGGAAAGCACCTGATCCCACAAAGAGAATATGATCAGACTTTATAATACCGTATTTGGTTTGAATTTGACTACCTTCAACGATTGGTAAAATATCACGCTGAACACCCTGTCTTGAAACTTCTCCCGATTGATTACTTGAAGAGGCAATTTTATCTAACTCATCAATAAAAATAATACCGTTTTTCTCAGCTAGTTTTAAGCCTTTTTGATGAATATCCTCTTCGTTTACCAATTTGTCTGCTTCGTCTACTGTTAATAACTTAAGCGCTTCTTTGACAGTCACTGTACGCTGAATCATTTTCTTAGGTCTTAAAGCGTTGAGGGATTCTTGCATATCCATCATTTGCTCCATAGCAGGATTAAGTGAGTTTAACTGTAGTTTCTTTTCTTCCATTTCAATAGTCACTTCTTGTTTATCCAACACACCCTCACGAATTTGCTGGCGAATATGACGACGGTTGGAAGCCACTTCTTCCGTCACTTCTTCTTTTTCTGCGTCTACTTCACCACGCATTTGGCGCATAAAAGCTTCCATATCTGGCAAGACGAAGCCACCGGCATTGTTAGGATCTTTTTTTACTTCCTTCTTTTTCTTCTTACCAGGGACTAGTGCTTTAGCAATTCGATCAATTGCTTTTTCACGTGCTTCATCTTCAACCTCTTGGCGCATTTCATCACGAACGATACGAATTGCTTGCTCTACCAAGTCTCTGACCATTGATTCTACATCACGACCAACATAACCAACTTCGGTATACTTAGTGGCCTCCACCTTTAAAAAAGGGGCCTTAATAATCTTGGCTAGACGTCTAGCAATTTCTGTTTTTCCAACTCCGGTTGGACCAATCATTAATAAATTTTTAGGTTTTACTTCATCTTGCATTTCAGCTTCAAGGCGTAACCGTCTTTGTCTATTTCGAATAGCAACGGCTATTGAACGTTTGGCTTCTGCTTGACCAATGATATATTTATCTAATTCTGCAACTAATTGTCTGGGACTTAATTCCATTCTTACATTCTCCTTTAAATCTAGGATTCAAAACTTTCGACCATGATTTGTTTATTAGTATAAACATCAATTTCAGCAGCAATTTCTAGGGCTTGAGAAACGATCTCTTTTGCACTTAATTGCTCACTTGTTCTAAGCATGGCTCTAGCTGCTGCCAAGGCATAATTGCCCCCCGAACCGATGGTTAAAATACCGTCATCCGGTTCGATAACTTCTCCCGTGCCGGATACTAATAAGAGACTTTCTTTATTCATAACGATTAAAAGGGCTTCTAACTTTTGTAAAGAGCGATCTGTCCGCCATTGTTTGGCTACTTCTACAGCTGCTCGAGTTAATTGGCCTTGATGGGCTTGTAACTTCGTTTCAAACATTTCTGACAAGGTAATAGCATCAGCAACTCCTCCGGCAAATCCAATAACCACTTGATCGTTAAAAATTCTACGAAGCTTGCGGGCACCACCTTTCATAATGACCGTTTCTCCCATTGTAACTTGACCATCTCCCGCCATTGCTAATTTATTATCTTTTTTAACTGCACATATTGTTGTCATTTATTCTTCCTCCTGCTTCTTTCTACGAGCTCTCGGATGAGCTTTTAAGTATTCTGATCGCATTTTATCGCCGGTTATATGGGTATATATTTGTGTAGAAGATAAATTCTCATGGCCTAGGAGTTCTTGGACGGAACGTAAATCTGCCCCACGATTTAATAGATGGGTCGCATAAGAATGTCTCAATTTATGGGGATTAATCTTTAAATTAAGCTGACTTTCTTCTACTATTTTTTGCAAAATATGGCGCACTTGATCAGGGTTAATTGCTTTCCCTTTTTCCGATAAGAATAATATATCATTATTTCTTTGATTCTGCATGGACCATTTACTTAATAACTCTTTACGCTCCGTTTCAATATAATCTTTTAAAGCTCGCATAGCTGGATCTCCAAAAGGGACAATTCGTTCCTTATTCCCCTTGCCGAACACACGTAGAATTTGCAAGGAAAAATCAAGTTGGTCTAGTCTTATCTGACAGCATTCTGAAACGCGGATACCCGTTGCATACATCAATTCAAGGATGGCGAGGTTTCGCTTGGGATAATCTAAAAGACTAGTTTTAGCTACTTTAATGAGACTTTCAATTTCATTTTCATAGAAAAAAGAGGGTAAATGAGTCTCTTTTGCTTTATAAGTAATTAACTCCATTGGATCTTGGTCAATCCAATGCCGACGCAAACAATAATTAAAAAAAGAACGTAAAGAGGATAATTTTCTGGCAATCGTTTTGGGATTAAGCGAGCGTTCGTTTAGATAGGCTAAATAAAGCCTTAAATCTTGATAGGAAATTTGCTCTAAGCTAACTTCTCCTGAACTTTTAATAAAAAGCCAGAATTGGTTCAGATCTCTTTGGTAGGCGATGACTGTATGTTGAGAATAACGACGTTCGTTCAATAAATAATTCAAAAAATTAATAATCTTATCCTGCATCATTTATCACCTCAATTTCCTCTTTTTTATTATACCTTTTCTTTGAATTCATAGCCAATTAAGCGCTATATTCAAAATGCAGGCTAAAAGTAAATTTTATAGTTCAGTTAATATTGCTAAATAGATAAAAAACCGAACACTCACAAAACTGTGAAGCATTCGGTTTTAGCTAAATTGATTGATTTAAAGAAGTTTTTTAAAATTCGCTTAGCTTTCTATGGCTTCAGTATAATCACAAGAAGAACATTGAACTTGCTTGCCTTTACGAGATTTCTTTTCGATAAGATACTCATTACATTTTGGACAATTACGACCGATTGGTTTGTCCCAAGAAACGAATTCACATTCTGGATATCTTGAACACCCATAAAATATTCGGTTCTTCTTCGATTTTCTTTCGATAATTTCGCCCTCTTTGCATGTAGGACATTTTACACCAATTTCTTTGACGATGGCTTCAGTATGACGGCATTCTGGAAAATTGGAGCAGGCATAAAACTTACCATAGCGACCAATTTTGATGACCATTGGATTGCCACACTCTGGGCAGTCAAAACCAGCTGGTTCATTTTTTATCTCAATTTTTTCCATCTCTTCTTCTGCCTTGTCTAAATCTTTAGCGAAAATCTGATAAAAGTCATTCAGAACTTTCTGCCATTCTACTTTATTTTCCTCGATTTGGTCAAGTTTATTTTCCATCCCAGCTGTAAATTCAGAATCAACAATATCTGGAAAGTAAATTTCCATCATGTCATTGACAATTTCTCCTAGTTCTGTCGGCGTAAAACGTTTAGCTTCCATTTTAACATAGTAGCGTTTACGCAAGGTTTCTAAGGTTGGTGCGTAAGTGGAAGGTCGCCCAATCCCCAACTCTTCAAGCATTTTAACTAGGCTGGCTTCATTATAGCGTGCTGGTGGTTGAGTAAAATGCTGACTTGGATCAATCTTTTCAGCTGTAACTGCATCTCCTTCTTTCAAAGCTGGCAGATAGTTATCTTTATCTGATTTACTTGGATAAACTTTCAAGAAGCCTTCAAATTTAATGCGTGAACCATTCGCACGAAAGAGAACATCATTTTGAATGATATCCGCTTTAATTGTATCATAGACGGCATTTGACATTTGTGAAGCCACAAACCGTGCCCATATTAAAGCATAGAGACGGAATTGGTCCTTAGTTAATGAATCTTTAATCGATTCGGGTGTTAAACTGACATTTGAGGGACGTATAGCTTCATGAGCATCCTGAGCCCCTGCTTTATTATTGACCTTATGTCCTGCTCCCAAATACTGCTCACCATAGGTATCTTTAATAAAATCTCCTGCCATCTTTTTGGCTGTTGGTGAAATTCGAGTCGAATCGGTACGCATATAAGTAATCAAGCCGATGGTGTTACGACGAATAGATATGCCTTCATAAAGCTGCTGAGCAATCATCATGGTTTTGCCGGTACGGAAATTCAAACGATTGGCAGCATCTTGCTGCAAGGTAGAGGTAGTAAACGGTGCATTGGGCTTACGAAAACGTTCTTTTTCAGTAATTGATTGAAGATTAAATTCACCTTTAAGGTCAAGACGTTTCATAACTTGATCAACTTGCTCTTTATTCTTGAGCTCAGTTTTTTTACCGTCTAGTCCATAGAATTCTGCTTCAAATTTCGACCGTCCTTTTTTAAAGTTCGCTGGAATTTTCCAATATTCTTCTGGTTTAAATTGGCGGATTTTCTTTTCACGGTCAATAATTAGTTTTAAAGTGGTCGATTGAACACGCCCTGCTGATAAACCACCTTTAATCTTCTTCCATAATAAAGGTGAGATAGAATAACCCACTATTCGGTCTAAAATTCTTCTTGCTTGTTGAGAATCCACTAAGTCTTGATCGATTTGTCGTGGTTGCTTAAATGCTTCTTTAACCGATTCTTTAGTAATCTCATTAAATACTACACGGTTAGCCGCTTGCGGATCTAATTTTAATAGATAGGAAAGATGCCAAGCAATTGCTTCTCCTTCACGGTCCGGGTCACTTGCTAAATAGACTTTTTCAGCCTTATTGGCTAATTTTCTAAGCTCCTTAATGGTATCGCCTCTGCCCCTAATTGAAATATAATGCGGTTCAAAATTATTTTCTAAGTCAATGCCCATTCGTGATTTCGGTAGATCTCTGAGATGACCTTTTGAAGCAACGACTTTATAATTTTTGCCTAAATATTTATCAATGGTTTTGGCTTTGGTTGGTGATTCGACTATGACGAGATATTTATAGGCCAAGTAACAATCACTCCCTTTCTTATTCCTTTGCTCACATGCAAAATCGTAACAATCTTATGCTAAACTTTCAATTATGTCAATGAATACTCTTTATTTTATCTTTTGCCGTTGATAATCTAGAGCTATCTCTTCTATTAATTGGTCCAAATCGACAATCGGTCTTGCCCCTGCTTGTATTAAGTGATTGCATCCATAAGATTGCGGGTCATCGATGGGTCCAGGTAAAGCATAAATTTGACTATTATATTCCAAGGCATAATTAGCAGTAATTAATGAGCCCGATTTCTTGGCTGCTTGAATGACAATCACTACGGGGCATAGTCCAGCCACCAAACGATTTCTTGCAATAAATTGATACTTTCGAATAGCTTGATGGGGTAGGTACTCACTTAATAACAAATGACTGCTTGCTATTTGTTCTTGGAGCTGATGATGTTCTTTGGGATAATAATGCTCAAAGCCATTAGCAACAATAGCGATGGTTCTCCCTTCTTTTTCACTCATACAAGCCTTATGCGAAATAAAATCCGCTCCTTTAGCCAAACCTGAAACAATCACAAAGCTCGCTTTAGTTAGTGCCTTGCTAATTTTTTGTGCGCTTTTTTTTCCATAAGCCGATAGTTTTCTAGATCCAACAATCGCAACTAAAGGTCGATTTAAAAGGTTAAGATCTCCTCTATAAAAAAACAAAATAGGTGGTTGGGGAAGCTGAAGCCAGCGATAGGGATAGGATTTTTCACCAAAGAGAATCGCTTGCTTTTCTAAATTAGTTAGAATCTCTTGACAACTTTCCCAATCCTTGAAGAGTGCCTCTTCCTTAAATGACCACATGTTATTAATAAGTAAATAATGAACACTTGCTTGACGAGAGAGATTTTGTCTAACTTTAAAATAATGCCACAAATGACGGTATTTAACGCCTTTCATCTGTAAATAGATTAACTCTCTTTTTATCATGGCCTACACTCCTTAAGCTTTTACCCTTAAGATACAAAGTAATTAGGCCATAAGTGCTCTGCGATCCTCATTAAAAGCTTTAAGACATACAAAAGAGCAAATATTTTTCAATACTTGCTCTTTAAAATTTTGGCCAACTTACGAACCATAGAATTTATTAATTTTTTGAACAGGACTAAAGGATTGTCTATGAATAGCCGTGTAGCCGTATTGTTCTAACGCAACCAGATGTTTCTTAGTTGGATAGCCCATGTGCTGGTCAAAACCATATTCTGGATACCATCTTGCATAATCCACCATCAGCTGGTCACGATGGACCTTGGCAATAATAGAAGCAGCAGCTATGGAAAGTGAGCGTTGATCACCTTTCACCACTGCTTTTTGTTGAATCTGTAAATCTAATTTCATGGCGTCTACGACAACAAAATCCACTGCTTTGTTGAGCTTTAGAACAGCTTCTTTCATGGCCATACGACTGGCCTCATAAATATTAATGCGATCAATCGCTTGAGGAGATATGCTTGTGATGGCATAAGCTTTAGCTTGTTGTTTTATCATTTCAGCTAAGTCTGAACGCTTTTGATGCGTTAAGGTTTTCGAATCATTGACGTCCACCCAATCACTGGTATCTTGAGGTAAAATAACTGCCGCTGCTACTACTGGACCAGCTATCGGACCTCTCCCCACTTCATCAACTCCTGCAAGCACAAAAGACTGGTTAGCATCCAATAATTGGCGATCAAAGTCTAGGCGTTTTTGATAAGCTTGATAACGTTGGTTATAAGCAATTAACACTCTTTTATGACGTCTTACTAGCTCTTGAACTCCTTTTCTAGGATCTTCTTTTAATTGATTGAGGTAAACATCTTCAAGGTCTTCAATTGTTTTTAGCTGCGCTTTGATTTCTTTAATGGTTTGTTTCAATGTTAACCCTCTCAATCGGACGATCGAGTGTAATCGAACCCAGTTTATGTTGACGAAAATCAAATATTAATCGCTCAGCTGCTTGGGTATAGTCTTGATCCAGTTTTAATGTCTGTGTCAAACTAGTTAAAATTTCAGCCGCAGCCATCTCTTGATGATAGTCTTCTAAATGATAAAATTCTTTTAATAAACCAGGGTAAAATTGTTCTAAATGACCGATCAACACTAAAGATAGCTCCTGCATTTCGACTAATTGGTCTTTAATGGCTCCGGTTAAGGCTAAGTGATAACCCGTCAAGGGATCTTCAAACTTAGGCCATAAGATACCAGGCGTATCTAGTAATTCAAACTCTTTCCCAATTTTTAGCCACCGCTGCGCTTTAGTAACCCCTGGTTTATTGCCAGTTTGTGCTTGATTTTTTCCGACAAAGCGGTTAATGAGCGTTGACTTGCCGACATTGGGGATGCCTAAAATCATCAGACGAATCGCTCTAGGTTTTACCCCTTTAGCTTTTTGTTTGGCAAAAAAATCTACCATTAAATCTTTGCAGGCCTTCTTAAGTTCATTCAAACCCAATTGATGCTGAGCATCAATTGCTAAAGCAATTTGACCTTGTTCTTGATAGTGTTGAATCCAATGTTTAGTTAAATTGGGGTCAGCTAAATCTGCTTTATTTAAAGCCAGAATTGAAGGTTTCTGATTAATAATTTCTGTAATCACAGGATTACGGCTGGATTCAGGTATGCGAGCATCTGCCAATTCAATTACTAAATCCACTAAATTAAGTTTTTCCTTTGCTTCCCTTTTAGCCTTTGCCATATGGCCTGGAAACCACTGAATCTGATTCAATTTATCCCTCCTTTTTAATAGACTCTTTATTCTATAGCTTGCAGTTTCCCTACTTTTCCTATTCGATCAAGAGGATAATAAATAAAGTTAGCTTCTCCTTCAATTTCATCAATATCGACATAACCAAATTGGCGACTGTCTCCCGAACCAGGTCGGTTATCACCCATCACAAAAACTTTACCTTCTGGAATAAGCGGATCACCTGTTATTTCCCACAGAGTGAAGTCTTCAGTATAATTTGTCTCCATATTAGATTTGGCCGGCTCCAAATAAGGTTCTTCAATCAACTGATCATTGATGAATAACTGATCTTCTCTTACTACAATCGAATCTCCTGGAAGGCCAATTAAACGCTTCACATAGGTTCTGCCAGAACCCATAGGATCAGGAAAGACAACAATGTCAAAACGGTCTAAATCAAATTGTTTCCACATTATCAAATGGTCTGCTTGATAAAGAGTGGGATTCATTGATTTACCTTCAACTTGAAAGGGCTGTGCAAGATAGTTACGTACAGCTAAAAAGAGAAACAAAGCAGCAAGAATCACAAAAATGATATTTACGAACTCTATTAGAATTGTTTTAAAAAATTTCCCCATCTTATTCTCCTAATAAGGCCTCGATAGCTGCTTGATATTGTGGGTCTTCTGCTTCTAAATAAGCTCGCGTTTCTTCAACCAATTTGTCACTGGTTGCTGAGTCAATAACACCGTTTACTTCTAGCTTAAAGTCCTTTTGAAAGTTCCTTACAGCTTCTTCCATTTCAGGACTAAAATAAGCCGTTTTTTCCTCTTGATAACCCAATGCTTGTAACATTAAACTAGCTGATTGAACGTATTCGGAAGCATCGCCTATTTTTAAATCTTCTTCTTGATTTAACACAATCGTATTAGCGACTTCTGGTGCTTTTACCACTTGATCAGGTTCGATTCCTTTCTCATGAATCCACCCCCCACTAGGTGTAAGCCATTTTGCTACGGTTAATTTTAATTCCCCATATGAGGATTCTGAAATCATTCTTTGAACCGTCCCTTTTCCGAAAGAAGTCACCCCGATCACAGGGGCATCCGTATTTTCTTTAATGGCAGCAGCTAATATTTCACTAGCTGAAGCCGAGCCTTCATCGATTAATAATACATAAGGCTCTGTAATTTGAAAATCACCATAGCGCTCGTCAGAAGCCACATACTCAAACGGCTCACTCAGACGATCATCTGTTTGCATAATGACTTGATCATCATCTAAGAACATATTACTAACTTGTAAAGCTGTTTCCAACATTCCTCCAGGATTATAGCGGAAATCAAAAATAAAGCGATCGACACCTTTTGACCGTAAGTCTTTAACGGCCGATACCATTTCTTCATAAGTTGATGAAGCAAATTGGCTCACTTTAACGACTCCCACTTGGTCATATTCATCATCTTGTTCATAGTCGACCGTAGTAAGAGGAATTTCTTCTCGAATCATAGTTACTTCAAAGGTTGATTGACCTCTCTTGATCGTTAAAGTGATCTCAGACCCCAAGGGTCCACGAATCTTTTGCACGATTTCACTGGTGTCTAATCCCTGAAGATCCACATCATCGGCTTTTAGAATAATATCATTGGCTTTGATACCTGCTTTTGCAGCGGGAGTTCCGTCAATCGGAGCTATAACCGTAGGCAAACTATCTTTTAACATAAATTGAACCCCTATACCGGTGAAGGATCCTTCCAGAGAATCATCAAAAGGCGTTATTTCAGTAGGGTTTAAAAATTCAGAATAGGGATCATCCACCGCATCCACCATGCCTTTTAGAGCTCCTTCTAAAAGCTTTTCTTTATCTAATTCCTCAATATAATTGATTTGTAAAGAATTATAAACTTCTTGGATAATCGCTAAATCTTCTTTGGTTAATTGATCTTCTTTTTCAACTGAAGGACTGCCAAATAGCTTTCCCATAGCTGAAATCGGAAGCGCTTTATAATTCATAACCAAAGCAAAAAGCGAAAAGATTAAAAAAAGGCAAAGCCATTTATCTTGAGTCCACTGAAGAAGGTTGTTTTTTTGCTTCTTGATAAATTTGCATTTAAAAATCATTTCATCTCCCTTCTTTCTATTGTTTAATCCAATTTTAAAGCTGTTTCTAAAGCTATTTCCATCATGTCTGTAAAGGTTTGTTCACGCTCTTGAGCGGTTGTCTCTTCACCAGTTAATAGATGGTCAGAAATCGTACAAATAGCTAAAGCTCTGCGCTGATATTTTGCTGCCACGGCATAAAGTCCGGCTGCTTCCATTTCAACTGCTAGAACACCATATTGAGCTAATTTTTCTTTATCTAACTCATCATTATAAAAACGATCGCTAGAAAGTACATTCCCTACATGAACCCGGTCTCCTACTTTTGTTTGTGCCAAATGATAAGCGTGATCAAGACTTTGAAAATCAGCAAGTGCAGCATAGGAAACTTGTCCTTTAAAAATATTACTCAAAGCTGAAGAATCGGTTGTAGCTCCTTGGGCTAAGACTATGTCTCTAACTTTAACATTTTCTTGCATACCACCGGCAGATCCTACCCGAATAATTGTTTGCACATCATAGTCACGGTAAAGTTCCTCTGCATAGATCATAGCTGATGGCATCCCCATTCCAGATCCTTGAACCGATACTTTTATACCGTGGTAATCTCCTGTGTAGCCAAACATATTGCGCACTTCGTTATATTGAATAACATTTTCTAAAAATTGGTCAGCAATATATTTTGCTCTTAAGGGATCACCGGGAAACAGAACTATCGGGGCTATTTGCCCATAGTGGGCTTGAATATGTGTACTCATCAAATCTCTCCTTTAAATTGCATATTGATATTGGTGCCAGGCATCATCAAAAATACTTAATAGTCTTGAATAGTGACTATTTTTTTCTAAATAATCAGATATTTCTTGAAAATCATGACTTTGCTTGGGAAAAGCAATGTCGTTACTGACTGCATTGGCTAAGCGACTCATGGGATCATTGGCAGCTTCATCAGCATATCGCATTATAAATTCATAAAAACTAGGTCCCATCCTAGACCTCCTATTCTTTAAAGATCATTCTTTGATAAAGTTAAATACTCTGGGTTTCGTGGAATTATTTTTATTATAGCATTTGTAATCCTAATAAATAAATCAATTATTCCATAAACCGACTTTTCTTTCATCTAAACCCTAACTTAAGTATAATTGAATTAGTATAAAAGAAGGAGCCGATTAAATGTTTAATTCATCTTCGTCCAATCCGACAATGACACCATCTAGAAGTAGTCATTCATTCAAACAAGTCGAAACTTGGAATGCTATCACTCATGGAATCGCTGCTGCTTTATCTTTGTTTGGGACTTATATACTCATTAAAAAAGGATTAGCTCAAAGATCCAGCATCGATATGATTGCCTATATCGTTTATGGCTTTTCTTTGGTGGCCCTTTTTACTAATTCAACCCTCTACCATTCTTTTTCCCACAGTAAATATCGACGTGTTTTACAAAAACTGGACCATTCAGCGATCTATTTATTAATTGCCGGAACTTATACTCCCTATCTCATGATAGCTCTTAATAATCACTTGGCTTATCTCTTTCTTGCTCTCATCTGGATGTTGGCAATAGCAGGGATTGTATTTGAAGTCTTTGCTATCGACTGTTTTCCAAAGTTATCGACCTATCTTTATTTAGCATTAGGATGGCTGTGCCTATTAATTATTTATCCCCTCTTTAAATCAATAGACCTTTGGGGAATAATTTATCTGGCTCTAGGTGGGATCGCCTATTCTCTCGGTACGATATTTTATTCTATGAAATCTAATCGCTGGATGCACGTTATTTGGCACCTCTTTGTTATTTTAGGAGCAGGTTTAATGTTTTACTCAATTTTTCAATACCTATAAACTTCAATCAATAAAATCCATCTCTCATTCTAAAAAGAATAGGAGATGGATTTATTCTTATGTTCTCTCTACGGTTGCTGAAACAGCTTCAAATATAGCCGATCGAAATCCATTCGCTTCTAAACTTCTAACACCGGCAATGGTCGTACCCTTAGGACTGGTCACAGCGTCTTTTAATTGAGCAGGATGTTGATGACTTTCCAGGACCATCTGACCGGCACCAGCCACTGTTTTAGCCGCCATATCGATGGCTTGCTGACGGTTCAAGCCATAATAAACGCCGGCATCACTGATAGCTTCAATCAACTGGTAGATAAAGGCAGGACCTGATCCTGCAATAGCAGAAGCAACATCAAATAAGCTTTCTTCGATCAACTGAAGATGTCCCAAGGGTTGTAATAAGTTCTTAAATTCATTAATTACTTGGTCATTGAAATTTTCTTTCTGGTAACAATAAGAAACATAACCCTGTCCGATGGCAACAGGGGTATTAGGCATTATGCGGATAAGATGATGCCCTTGAGGAAGTAGCTTTTGAATACTACTTAATGACCTACCCACTACCATCGATATCCATAATTTAGAATCAAGTAATTCAATAGAATTAAGGGAGTCCAACAAGATATTTAAGTCTTTCGGTTTGACTCCGATAAAAAAGATTTGAGCAGAAGCTAAAAGTTTTTCAAGACTATTTACTGCTTCAACACTCTCACCACAGTCCTTAGCCAAGCTTTGACTTTTATAATTGTCTTTATCATATAAGTAAAAGGCTAAATTGGAAAAGTTAGTCGAAAGAGACTTTATAATCGCTGATCCCATATTGCCACAACCAATGCAGCCAATTGCTTTAAAAGTGGTAAAATCAGTCATTTATTTTCTCACCCACCACTCAAAACGATGAGGGTATTCATTATCTGCATCTGCAGGAACTTCAACCAGCTTATCCAAACGGAACTTTTCTTGATCAATATCCGCCATATAGGTATCTGCAGGAAACTCTCCTTCGATGACGGTACGCACAATCTTATCGACGTGGTCCATCAAAGTTTTGAAAACACCTGCTCCTCCAATAACCATTAATTCTTGATCTTTTGCTAGCTCTAAGACATCTTCTACACTATGTACCAAGTTCAGCTGTGCAATATCTTGACCATAATCTTCTTGACTGGTTAATACAACCGTCTTGCGACCTGGTAAAACTCTACGGTCCATTGATTCAAAAGTCGTTCTCCCCATCAACATAGTATGTCCCATGGTAACTTCTTTAAAAAAATTGAGGTCGTTAGGTAAATGCCATGGTAAGTCCTTTTGATAACCAATTGCGCCTTTTAAATCTTGGGCATAAACATATGTAATCATCATTTCTCCTCCTATTTACTAAACTGAGATAGCTGCTTTAATTGTTGGATGTGGATGGTAGTTTTCAATCTGAATCTGATTCAAATTCAATTGATCGATGGATTGAAAATCTGAAATGTTAAGCTGGGGAAGCGAACGTGGAGAACGCTCTAAAAGAGTCCGTGCTGCCTTTAAATGGGTTAAATACAAATGGGCATCCCCTAAAACATGAACAAATTCACCCGGCTGTAAATGAATTTCTTTGGCGATTAAATGGGTTAATAAAGCATAAGAAGCAATATTAAAAGGAACGCCTAAGAACACATCTGCTGAGCGTTGATAAAGCTGACAGGATAAACGGCCTTTACTAACATAGAATTGAAAGAAGCAATGACAGGGTGGTAAGACCGCTTTATCAATAGCTGCAGGGTTCCATGCCGTTACGATATGCCTTCTAGAATCTGGATTATCTTTAAGAGATTCAATGACCTGCTGAATTTGATCGATGGTTTCACCATTCGCCTCCCAAGATCGCCATTGTTTGCCATAGATAGGACCTAAGTCACCATGCTTAGCCGCAAACTGATTGCTAGCTATAATATTAGCTTGAAAACTAGACATCTCCATCTGGTAGTTTTCTGCAAATTCTTTATCTTCTAGGATACGTCGACCAAAATCAGTCATGTCCACTCCTTTGTAGTCAGCTGATTGCGTATAGTTTTCAAAGGCCCATTCATCCCAAATATGATTGTTATGGATTAATAAATATTTAATATTGGTATCCCCCTTTAAAAACCACATTAATTCCGATTTAACTAGACCAAAAGGCACCCGTTTAGTAGTCAAAAGAGGAAAGTCTTTACTGAGATCAAATCGCATTTGATAACCGAAAGTTGATAGCGTACCAGTTCCTGTGCGATCGGACTTTTTGTCACCATGGTCTAGAATATGACTGATCAGTTCTTGATATTGTTTCATCCGTCTACCTCCTATTGGTCCAAATCACTTAAATAGTCATAGCGTTCATAAAGTTCTAGTAAGTTAGCTTCTAGAAACTCAATTTCAGTATGAAGATCCATTAGCTTACCAGCATCTTCTGAATGTTCTTCCATCAGTTTTTGCTTTTGCTCTATTTGGCTTTCTAACTCGACTATCCGTTCTTCAAGACCTTGCCATTCTTGTTTTTCATGATAGGTCATTCGCTTTTTTTTATTTAATTGAGACTTTTGAGCGTTTTCTTTGTTGGCTTGCTTACTTGGTTTTGCTTCATTCTCAATATGATTATCCTTAGTTTCTAAGTATTCTGAAAAGCTTCCCCAGTATAAGTCAAACTTCCCTTCTCCTTTTAAGACCAGTAATTGATCGACTGTCTTATCTAAAAAATAACGATCATGAGAAACAATAATCACTACGCCTTCAAAAGATTCTATATAGTCTTCTAAAGTATTTAAAGTCTCAATATCTAAGTCATTGGTTGGCTCATCCAATAAAAGAACATTGGGTTCTTGGATTAAGAGGGTTAATAAGTAAAGTCTTCTTTTTTCTCCACCAGAAAGTGACTGTATCAGTGAACCATGACTCTCTTTGGGAAAATTGAAACGCTCTAACATTTGCGCAGCCGAAACTCTTGAACCGTCTGGACGTTTGAACTGATCCGCTACTTGGGTTAAATAGCTTAAGATACGCATAGCTTGTGGCAAATCTTCATCTAATTGACGATAATAAGCGATATTGACTGTTTGTCCTAACCGACATATACCCTTTTTAAGTGGATGCAAGCCTGCCAAGCAATTTAAGAAAGTTGATTTCCCCACTCCGTTAGGACCCACAACTCCCAAACGATCGCCCTTAACAAATGTCTTAGTTAGACCGTTAATGATAATCTTATCAGCAATTTCGACTGTAAGGTCTTCTAATTCAATAATTTGATTACCCATCCGCTGTTGTGAAAAATTAAAATCAATAGCATCTTGAGATTGGTCTCTTAGGCCGATCGAATCCTTCAATTGGTTAAAGCGATCAATTCTAGCTTGTTGTTTGGTTGATCTGGCCTGAGCGCCTTGACGCATCCAGGCGAGTTCTTGTAAGTAGAGCCGATCTTGTTTTTGGGCTTGTTTAGCTTGCATTTCGATCAATTCAGCCTTTTTAGTTAAATAAGTCTGATAATTGCCTTCAAACTCAGTAATGCGTCCATATTGTAATTCAATAATTTTATTGACCGAGCGTTCTAAGAAGTAGCGATCATGAGTGACTAGTAATAAAGCACCTTTGTAAGAAGCTAAATATTTTTCCAACCATTGGATTGACTCTACGTCTAAATGATTGGTCGGCTCATCTAAAATTAAAAGATCCGGTTCAGCAATTAAGACTTGAGCGATCCCAATCCGTTTTTGCTGGCCCCCTGAACATTCTCCAACCCTTTTATTTAGATTATAGATTTTTAATTGGGTCAGAATAGACTTAGCCGATATCTCAACTTCCCAAGCAGATTTCAAGGTCATTTCATCTGATAATTTGGTGAATTGATCTTGTAAGAAATGATTGGTTGGGTCAGCCTCTAACTCCATGCGACATTTTTCATAAGTTAATAACAATTGAATATCCGCTGCTTTTGAATCATAAACCGTTTCTAGGATGGTTTTATCTGGATCTAAACGAGGGTTTTGCTCCAGATAGGCAATTTCGTATTGATTAGGGGCTTTAATTTGACCATTATCATAACTATCGATTCCTGCAATTACTCTTAAAAAAGAAGATTTTCCAGTTCCATTCGGTCCAATAAGCCCCACTCGATCACCTGTTCGGATTGAAAAATCGACTTGGTCGATCAATTGCTTCACACCATATGATTTTGATAGATTTTGTATACTTAGTTCTTTCATAGTCTCTACCCCTTTTTTACAATCAACTTATTATAGCATACAAGCAACTTATCTTGAAAAATATCAAAATCATTCAGCATTAGATAGACTAGTCTTTTTAGTAGGATAAGATATAATAATATTATCAAAATTTTAGGAGGTTATTATGAAAAATAGAGCTTGGAAATTACTTTTTACTTATATCCTTTTCTATCTTATCACCCCCGCTATTGCTCTTGCCTTAGGTGTGGCAGAAGAGTCGATACCATGGGTTTTACTAGTCAGTATGCTAATTATTTGCTTTGTTGCTTGGTACTTGTATGGAAAATATACAATGGATCAATGGCAGCGATTACTCCAGCAAACTAGTTGGAAGAGTCTTTTAGGTAAAACTATCCTTTGCTTCTTAATTATTGGCATTGTTCGTATTATCCTACTTAGTCTAATTGAGCCTTATATAGACTTGGAGGGTATGGGGGCTAATCAACAAGCCATCCAAGATTTAATTGGGAACGTTCCTAGTTATTTTACTTTCTTTATGTTAGTTATTTTTGCTCCTTTTGTGGAAGAACTAATCTTTCGTCAAGCCATCATCGGTCCCTCAGTCCACAAAGGCAAATCGTTCAAATGGTCAATGACAATCTTATCGATTTTACTATTTACAGGAGCGCACATGGCTACTTTAGCAGATGCTGTCATCTATCTTCCGTTGACTTTAGGTCTCACTTATTTTTATTGGAAGTATCAAGCCAATGTAGCGGCATCCATGAGTTTTCATTTTATCAATAATTTGATTGCTTGGATTACGCTTACTTTTTTCACCTAGTTATAGTTTTAGCTAAGGTGCCCACTTGATAGGCTGATAGCCTTTTTCAATTAAAAAGGAATTGGTTTTCGAAAAAGGCTTGGATCCAAAAAAGCCACGATAGGCTGCTAGGGGGCTCGGGTGACTGGACTTGATCACTCGATGCTTGGAACGATCTATCAACTTTTCAAGTGATTGTGCTTTTTTACCCCAGAGAATAAATATAAGAGAGTTTGGATGATGATTAAGGCATTGAATGATTTGGTTGGTGACGAATTCCCATCCGATTCCTTGGTGAGAGTTCGCTTCACCTGCTCTGACGGTTAACACGCGATTTAATAACAGCACTCCTTGTCTCGCCCAGTCTGACAGGTCTGTTTCTTTTCGGATAGGGACTTTGAGATCATCTGATAATTCTTTAAAAATATTTTTCAAAGAAGGAGGCACTGACTGGCCCTCATTCACTGAAAAAGCCAAGCCGTTGGCTTGATTAGGACCATGGTAAGGATCTTGTCCAATAATAACTACCTTAGTATCAAAATATGGACACAGCTCTAAAGCTTTAAAAACTTCTACTGCTGGTGGATATATGACAGCCTCTTCCTGGTTTAAATAATTGTTTAATTGATTCAGGACAAGCCATTGTTCTTGCTTGTCTAAACAAGCTGTCCAATCGGCTGCGATTTCTTTTAAATCAGCTAATTGATACATAAAAACACCTCTTTCTTTTATTATCATTGTAATTTAAAAGTATACAAGTAAAAAGCAGTTGATTTATCTTTTATAAACTAATGGTATAATTATAATAAGTATTTTATTAGGAGGTTCAAAATGAAGAGTAAGACAGAATTAAGAAAAGAAATTTTTGCAAAAAGAGCCCAGCTTTCAAGTGAATATCGTCGCTTTGCCGAAGAAAAAATTTATCAACAGCTTTTCCAACTGGATGAATATAAAAAAGCAAAAAAGATGATGGTTTATTATTCTACTGATGAAGAAATGAACACTCATCCCATCATTCAAAGAGCATGGAAAGACGGAAAAACAGTGGGTATTCCTCGAGTTTTCCCTGGTCGTGTCATGGAAGCCTTAGTATATAAAGAAAATTCTCCTCTAGAAAGATCCGCTTTTGGAATCTTAGAGCCAGAAAAAATCAGTCAAAGACTTGAACCAGAAGACATCGACCTTATCATTATGCCATGCGTAACTTGCAATAACCGTGGCGAACGCCTTGGTTATGGCGGAGGCTACTATGATCGTTACTTACTTAGAGCTAAAAATGCCTATTTAGTTCTACCTTATTATGCCCAATTACAATACGATGACATTCCTACAGAAGACCATGACAAACAAGTTGATATGGTGATGACTGAAGAAGGCACTTACCTTATCGATTAAAATGAAATAGATTGCATATTTTAAGATTTAAAGCTATCATAAGCATAGTAAACGTAAAGGAGTAATGGAATGAATTCACAACAATTTGAACAAATTAAAAACGGCAAAGGTTTTATCGCTGCGCTTGATCAATCTGGTGGATCCACACCAAAAGCTTTAAAGGCATACGGAGTAAACGAGGACCAATATTCAAATGAAGATGAAATGTTTGATAAAGTTCATGAAATGCGTAGACGTATCATGACTGCCCCTTCTTTTAGCAACGAAAAAATCTTAGGCGCTATTTTATTTGAACAAACAATCGATCGTGAAGTTGAAGGCAAAAAAACAGCTGACTATCTTTGGGAAGAGAAAAAAGTAGTTCCTTTCCTTAAAGTGGACTTAGGACTCATGGAAGAAGCAGATGGTGTTCAACTAATGAAACCTATCACCCTTCTTGATGAATTGTTAGAAAGAGCTAATGAGCGTCATATTTTTGGAACAAAAATGCGTTCTACTATTAATTCATATTCTGAAGTCGGAATTAAAGCAGTTGTTGATCAACAATTTGAAATTGCTAAACAAATTATTGCTGCAGGACTCGTTCCAATTATCGAACCTGAAGTAAATATTCATGCAGAAGATAAAGAAAAGATCGAAGCAAAATTAGCTGAAGAGATTCTGGCTCACTTAAACAAATTGGAAGAAAATGAATTAGTGATGCTTAAAATTACTATCCCTACTAAGCCTTCTACCTATGAAGAAATTGCCAACCATCCAAATATGGTAAGAGTCGTTGCTTTATCAGGTGGATATCCTACCGAGGAAGCTAATGCCCGCTTGAAGAAAACACCTAACTGCATCGCTTCATTCTCCCGTGCTCTTTCACAAGATTTAAGAGCCAGTCAAAGTGATGAAGAGTTCAATCAAACTATTAAAGAAGCCATCGATGGTATTTACGATGCTTCAGTTAACAAAGCTTAAATATTAGGTTTATACATAAAAAGCTAACCTCAAATGAGGTCAGCTTTTTATTTGGCTATTATTTATTCTGCTTCCATGAACTGTTCTTCATTTAATGCTACTTGAACTCGCTCTTGATTACCCATGGCTAATTTCACCTTAGCTTCAGATAAGCCTTGGATAAAAGCTTTATAGTATCTAGCTTGAACGACTAACATGTCATCAACACTCTTGGACCATATCCTTATTTTATAAATCAAACGTCCTTGTGAGTCACGAAAGACTCCTAAAAATTCTGGAGCACGTAAAATCAACTGATCATCTTGTGGCACTTTTAAATAAATTTCTTGAAGCCGAGCTTCAAGCTGATCTATATTTTGTTCAGGATAAATGAACAAATCAATATCCACACGGATACTATTGAGTGAGAGATTGGACATTTGAGTAATACTGCCGTTGGGAATGAAATGATGAATTCCATTGTAATCACGGACGACCGTATTTCTTAAACCAATGGAATAAACGGTTCCACTGTAGCCATTAATATCTACCGCATCCCCAACATCAAATTGGTGTTCCAAGAGAATGAAGAAACCATTAACAACATCTGAGACTAAATCTTTAGCACCCAAACCAATGGCTAAACTGACAATTCCAGCCCCAGCTACTAAAGTACCAACTGGAACACCCATGATACTTAAGACCGTGTAGGCTAAAAAGAAATAAAAAAGATATTGAACCAAGTTAGTCAATAAACGACTAATTGTATGATTGCGTGCTTTTTTAGCAAAGCGAATACGTGAAGACCTTTTACCCAGAAAGTAACTCTCAATCATTTTAATTAAAACTTTTTTTAAAGTGTAAAGTAGAATGACTGAGAAAATGATTTTAAATAAGCTAATCAAAATATCTTGTGATAGCTGAATAATATCAATTTCCGTTCGGAATTGTGTGACGATATCTGAAATAAAGTCCATAGCCAACCTCCTAATTTATATCCTTAAAATGAAAGTCGATTGAAAACCGATATTTTCATTCTAAAGGAATGCTATGGCTTAAGCAAGTTGACCCCTATGTCTTTACGGTAATAAATTTGATCGAGTGCTTGTTTTGATAGATACTCATAAATTTTGTCTTGTGCTAATTGCTTTGTGTCAGCTAAACAAGTAACCATGGCAATTCTTCCCCCGCTAGAAACAAGTGGCCGGTAAGAAGAAATCCCTGCATAGTAGATTTTCATAGTCTCATCCATAGAAGAATTTAATGAAAACTCAATCCCACGTGTAGGATTTTGTGGGTAACCTTCAGCAGCTAAGATAACTCCCATGCATGCTTTTTCTTCCCTCCACTCCACTTGGGTCTCACGACCATGCAGCAAGTCATTGATCAATTCTGCAAAATCTGTTTTCAATAAAGGCAAGACGACCTGGGTTTCTGGATCACCGAAACGTGCGTTAAACTCAATCACTTTTGGTCCTTCAGCTGTGTTCATTAGCCCTGTGTATAAAACACCATTAAAAGGAGTCCCCTCTTTATCCATAGCCACTAAAGTAGGCTCTACAATCGTTCGAAGGGTTTCTTGATATAGTTCTTCTGAGATATCTTCAACGGGGGCAAATGCTCCCATACCGCCTGTATTAGGCCCCAGATTACCATCTAATAAACGTTTATGATCTCTAGCTGGCAAAGAGTGGCAAACTTTACCTTTATAAACCATTGAAAAGATTGAAAACTCTGGTCCAAGCAAACATTCTTCAATTACGATTCTTTGCTTTGCTGGATCTTTTTCAAAAGCTAATTTAATCGCATTCTCTGCCTCTTCTTTACTTAAAGCAACGGTAACTCCTTTACCTGCAGCTGGCCCATCGACTTTAACTACAATCGGAGTCGACTGGTTATTCAAATAAGCGAGTGCAGCCTCTTGCTCAGTAAAACTAGCATACTGGGCAGTTGGAATCTTATATTTTTGCATTAATTTTTTGGCAAACAATTTAGAACCTTCGATTTGAGCAGCAGCTTTACTTGGCCCAAAAGCAATTTGACCTGCTTGGGTAAAATGGTCAACAATTCCTTCAAATAAAGGACCTTCCGGACCTACAAAAGTCCAATCAATTTGTTCTTGTTTGGCAAAATTGATTAAGTCTTCAAAAGCATTCTCAGCGATGTCTACACAATTTATGCCATCTACTTTCATACCTGGATTGCCAGGAGCACAAAAAACCGATTCGACTAGGGGACTTTTTAACAAATGATAGGCAATCGCATGTTCGCGTCCTCCACTACCAATAACTAATAATTTCATGATTACCTCTTTCTCTTAATGACGGAAATGACGGACTTTGGTCGCTAACATAGCAATGCCGTATTCATCGGCTTTGGCAATTACTTCCTTATCACCAATGGAACC
Organism: Facklamia sp. P9177; assembly: GCF_050409585.1. Classification (NCBI taxonomy): domain Bacteria; kingdom Bacillati; phylum Bacillota; class Bacilli; order Lactobacillales; family Aerococcaceae; genus Facklamia; species Facklamia sp. P9177. The sequence continues at coordinate 9,563 of NZ_JBNUPE010000006.1, read as the reverse complement.
ACCGGGTTGCACAATTGCCTGAACACCATATTGATGGGCTAACTCAATTGTATCTGTCATTGGTATAAAGGCATCTGAAGCTAATACCATCTTAGAAAAGTCGGCACCTAATTCTTTAGCATGATCCAAAGCAATTTTAGCAGCTCCTACACGGTTAGTCTGACCTGCACCTACACCATAAGTCTGCTGACCATCAGCCACAACAATGGCATTTGATTTAACATGCTTAACCACTCTCCAGGCAAAAGATAAAGCCGCTCTTTTTTCATTAGAAGTTGAAACTGTCCCCATTTGCTGCCATTGTTCAGAATCTTCTACTAAACTATCAGCTTCTTGAACTAAAAGTCCTCCACTTATCGAAGTTATTTCTTCAGCATCCATTGAAAGGTCATCCATGTCTAATTGAAGTACACGCACATTCACTTTTTGCTTGAGGATTTCTAAAGCTCCCTCTTCAAAAGAAGGCGCAATAATAACATCAAGAAACATGGAATGAAGCGTTTCAGCTAATTTAATTGTTAAGGTCCGATTCACAACCACAATGCCTCCAAAAATAGAAATTGGATCTGCTTGACGGCATCGATTAAAAGCTATCTCTATTGTTTCAGCAACCGCTATACCACAAGGATTCATGTGTTTAACTGCCACTGCACATGCTTGATCTGGAAATTCGCGGATCATTTTGATAGCGGCATCTGCATCGCGTAGATTATTATAAGATAAAGGCTTACCATTTAAAACTTTGGCATGAGTAATAGCATAAGAAGATGTGATTGGTTTTTGGTAGACAGCTGCTTTTTGATGAGCATTCTCACCATATCTTAAATCATACATCCGATCATAAGTTAAGGTAAGTGATTCAACTGGTGCAATTTGACCTTCTTCTTCCACTTCAGCAATTTGATTAGCCAAATAACTGGCAATCAAAGCATCATAAGCTGCCGTGTGAGCAAACACTTTTTGAGCCAATTGTTGACGAGTAACAGCCTTAGTCTGACCTTGACTTTCTAATTCTTCAATGACAACAGCATAGTCTCTTGGATCTACAACAACGGTGACAGATTGATAATTTTTAGCTGCAGAACGGATCATACTCGGTCCTCCAATATCAATCTGTTCAATTGCTTCTGCTAAAGTCACTTCTGCTTTTTTAATTGTTTGCTTAAATGGATAAAGATTAACAATAACAAAATCGATGTACTCAATTTCGTGATTTTTAACCGCTAGTTGATGGTCTTTATTATCTCTTAAAGCCAGTAAAGCTCCGTGAATTTTTGGATGCAAGGTCTTCACTCTGCCATCCATCATTTCAGGAAAATTAGTCACTTCCTCAACAGCCGTTGTCTTAAGTCCAGCTTCATCAAGAAAACGTTTGGTCCCTCCTGTTGAGATAATCTCAACTCCTTGAGCAATTAAGGCTTTCGCCATTGGTAGCAGACCTGTTTTATCCGAAACACTTATTAATGCACGTGACAATTTACTCCACTCCTTTAAGAAATTCTTTTACAACTTGAGGATATAATTGATGTTCTACTTGATGGATTTTTTCCTCAAGATCCACTAATTTTTCGCCTTCTTCAATCAAAACTTTCTTCTGACCTAAAATTCTGCCTGTATCGATTCCTTGGTCCACTAAATGAACAGTCACTCCTGTTTCTTTAACCCCAGCTCGGTAGGCATCAGCGATGCCGTGCCGACCAGGAAAAGCAGGAAGTAGTGAAGGATGAATATTGAGTATTCGATCAGGATAAGCTTCTAATAAAGGTGGACCAATGACACGCATGTAACCTGCTAATAGAATGTAATCAATCTGATAATCCTGCATCTGCATTAATAGAAAATTTTCATAGTCTTCTCGAGTATTAAAGTCTTTTGGACTGGCCACTAAAGTAGTTATGCCCAATTTGTTTGCTCTTTCCAATGCATAAGCTTGATGATAGTCTGAAAATAATAAGACAAATTCAATGTCAGGTCGATCCTGGCATGATTCCACTAAAGCCTGAAAATTAGAACCTGACCCTGATGCAAATACTGCAACTTTCATCCTTCCCCTCCTTACTAGTTGAAAATAACTTCTTTATCTCTTTTCTCAACCACTTGACCAATTTCATAGGCGTTTTCTCCAAGTTGGTCTAATCTTTGTTTTACTTCCACTACTTTTTCAACATCTACTGCTAGGACCATACCAATCCCCATGTTAAAAATTTCATACATTTCTAAGGATTCAATTTTTCCTAAAGCTTGCATTTGATTAAAGATTGGTAACACTGGCCAAGAGCCTAAATTAATCTCACAAGCTAAATCCTCTTGCATCATCCGTGGTAAGTTTTCGACAAACCCTCCACCTGTAATATGGGCTATTCCGTTAATTAAACCGGCTTTAACCAATGGCATGACCGTTTTGACATAGATTTTTGTTGGAACTAATAAAGCTTCAGCTAAGCTTTGGTCAGCGCCTTCTAAAACTGGCTCCGATAATTGATAATCATGTTGATTGAAGAAGATGTCACGGACTAAAGAGAAACCATTGGAATGAATGCCTGATGAAGCTAAACCAATTAGAACATCTCCTGCCTTGACCTGATTACCCGTAAGCAATTCTTTTTTCTCGGCTATTCCGACAGTAAATCCTGCCACATCAAAATCTTTCTCATCATACATACCAGGCATTTCAGCTGTTTCTCCACCCACTAAAGCGGCTCCTGCTTGAACACAACCTTCAGCAACCCCTGCTACTATTTGCTCGACTACTTGCGGATCATTTTTACCCACCGCAATGTAGTCAAGGAAAAATAAAGGTTCTGCACCCTGAGCCACCACATCGTTGACGCACATGGCTACACAATCGATACCAATTGTATCGTATTTTCCTGCTTGAATAGCGACCATTAATTTGGTACCGACCCCGTCTGTTCCACTTACTAAAACCGGTTCTTGATATGAAAATTTTGAAAGATCAAACGCTCCACCAAAGCCACCTAAATGAGTTAACACTTCAGGACGTATGGTTCTTTCGACATGCTTTTTCATTCTTTTAACCGCTTCATATCCAGCGTGCACGTCTACTCCTGCACGACTATAAGCATTTTCCTTCGTCAACTTATTTCCTCCTAATCATTAATCTTCAACAATGCGTTCTAATTCTGCAAGATATTCTTTTTCAAAATCATGTAGAGCTGTCGGATAATCTCCATTAAAGTATGCCATACATAATCCTTTATAAGGAGCATCTGATTGAAGGTCAATAGCCGAAACTAAACCCTCTTCACTGAGATAGGCTAATGAATCAGCATCGATAATCTTTTCAATTTCTTTTAGTGTATGGTTGGCCGCAATTAAATCGCGCGTATTCGAAATATCAATACCGTAAAAACAAGGATGTTTAAGTGCGGGTGACGCAATGCGTACATGAACTTCCTTAGCACCTGCGGCTTTTAATAAGCCAACAATTCTTTTAGACGTTGTCCCTCGAACGATGGAATCATCTACCATCACAATACGTTTTCCTTCGACAACTTTGCGGACTGCTGAAAGCTTCATCCTTACACCCCGCTCTCTTAGTTCTTGGGTTGGTTGGATAAAAGTTCGTGCAATATACTGGTTCTTAATAAGACCCATTTCATAAGGAATACCAGCTTCCTCTGCATAACCTGAGGCAGCCGAAAGTGATGAATTGGGAACACCAATTACAATATCAGCTTCGACCGGCTGTTCTTGGGCTAGTTTTTTTCCTGAATTCTTGCGAGCTGTATGTACGTTGATACCATGTATGTTCGAATCCGGTCGAGCAAAATAGATAAACTCCATCGAGCAAATAGCTTGTTGACGGCTTTCTGTATAATATTCTTTTTGGATACCTTCATTATTAATGGAAACCACTTGACCTGGTTCCACATCAAATAGATAAGAAGCACCAATTTGGTCTAAAGCGCACGACTCAGAAGCCATTACATACCCACCATTAGGCATTCTTCCTACAATCAACGGTCTAAACCCATTGGGATCACACACTCCAATTAATTCTTCTTCAGTAAGGAACAGATAAGTAAAACCTCCTACCACTTGCTTTAAAGATTCTTTTAACTTTTCAATGAAGCTTTCTTTTTGAGAGCGACGAATCAAATGCATAATTACTTCACTATCAGAAGTGGTATTAAAAATAGAGCCTTTTTTCTCAAGTTCCACTTTTAAAGTGTGAGCATTGACTAAGTTTCCGTTATGAGCCATGGCAACCGGTCCATCATTGAAATGAAAGACAAGGGGTTGGATATTATTAATATCATTAAGACCGGCAGTTGCATAACGTACATGACCTAAGGCAGCATCTCCAGGTAATTCTTCTAATTTTTGACGGCGATTAAAAACTTGATTCACTAAACCAAAGTCACGATGAGCTAGCATTTCATCGCCATTAAGGACAGCAATTCCCGCCCCTTCTTGACCACGATGTTGAAGGGCATGTAGACCATAGTAAGCATCAAATGCGGCATCTTTTTGATTCCATAAACCTATTAGACCACATTCTTCATAGGGTAAATCGAATATATCATCGGTGATTTCAGTAGAGACGACTTCTTGCCCTCGGATTACTTCCCTCTTAAAAGACATGGTATAGCTTCCTCCCATAGTTGTTGCAAGTCTGAGCGTTTGGCATCAATAAATTGATCTTTGGCTTGAATTCGAATTCGATCTTTATCGGTTACTTGACCGATTAAAGTGAAATGGTCTTTAAATTCAGCTTCAAACGCTGCTTTTTGATCAGCTCTTACAGAAACAATAAAGCGTGAACCGTTCTCTGCGAATAAATGACTAGCTGGTAGGTCCACTTTTACTTCTAGACCTAAGTCCGTATTAAATGCTGACTCCGCTAAAGCAACAGCTAATCCACCTTCAGAAAGGTCATGCGCAGAAGCAAGATATCCTTTTTGGATAGCCGCGGCAACAGTCTCCTGGTTGGCCTTTTCAGCTGCTAAATCATAGTCAAATAAAGGACCTTCGATCTTACCTAGCATCATTTTTTGTAATTCAGATCCATTAAAGGCATCTGTCGTATGACCAATCATGTAAATAGCATCTCCAGCTGCTTTAAAGAATTGAGTAGTTACTTTTTCGATATCTTTTATTAATCCAACCATACCAATCATTGGAGAAGGATAGATTGCTTGACCATTTGTCTCATTATAAAGTGATACGTTACCAGAAATAACTGGTGTATCTAATTGACGGCAGGCTGCTGCAATACCATCAGCTGATTTATCTAATTCATAAAAGACTTCTGGCTTTTCTGGGCTTCCAAAGTTTAAACAGTCAGTAATTGCTAAAGGTTTTCCACCTGAAGCTACGATATTTCTAGCTGCTTCTGCTACAGCCATTTGGCTACCAATTTCCGGATTGAGATAGATGTAACGTGAATTATAATCAGCAGTCATAGCAATCGCTTTTTTAGTGCCACGAATTCTAACCACTGCTGCGTCTGAGCCTGGCCAGACTAAAGTAGAGGTTCGAACTTGCGAGTCGAAAGTATCGTAAGCTACTTTTTTAGAAGCGACTGTTGGCTGTTGTAAGATATCTTTTAATGTTTGGGTCGCATTATCAATTTGTGGTTGGAATTGTCCCTTATCTGCCCATTCACGAATACGCTCTGGTACTTGACCTTGATTGTTATACACCGGTCCATCTCCTAGCGAATTAACTGGTAAGTTAGCTACTTCTTTACCTTGATGCATCAAGCGGTATTGACCATCCCCAGTAACTTCACCAATCACTACAGCGTCTAGATCATATTCTTTAAAGACATTGATAATTTCTTCTTCCATACCACGCTTGACACATAAAAGCATCCGTTCTTGCGATTCAGAAAGCATCATTTCATAAGGAATCATGCCCGTTTCTCTTTGAGGAACTAGGTCAAGGTTTAAAGTTACACCTGTGCCAGCTTTTTCAGCCATTTCTGAAGACGAAGAAACTAAACCAGCCGCACCCATATCTTGAATACCCACTAAAGCTTCTTTATGGTTGTAGATAACTTCTAAACAGGCTTCCATCAGGAGTTTTTCCATAAATGGGTCTCCTACTTGAATAGCTGAGCGTTCAGATTCCACTTCATCGTCAAATTCTACTGAAGCAAAAGTTGCTCCATGAATACCATCACGCCCTGTCTTTGCTCCTACGTAAACAATAGAGTTTCCAATTCCTTGGGCTTGACCTACTTGCATATCTGCATGGTCAATTAGACCTACAGACATCGCATTTACTAAAGGGTTTCCCTTATAACAATCATCAAAAGCAATTTCACCGCCTACTGTTGGAATCCCGATTGAATTTCCATATCCAGCAATTCCGGCGACTACTTCTTCGAATAAATAGCGCATACGGTCATTATCTAACTCCCCAAATCGTAAGGAGTTCAATGATGCGATGGGACGAGCTCCCATAGAGAAGATATCTCTTAAGATACCGCCGACACCAGTTGCTGCTCCTTCATAAGGTTCAATAGCAGACGGGTGATTATGACTCTCAGCCTTAAAAACAACAGCTTGTTGGTCACCAATATCGACAATACCTGCTCCTTCACCGGGTCCTTGAAGAACTTGTGGACCATCTATTGGAAACTTCTTAAGTACTTGCTTAGAGTTTTTATAAGAACAGTGTTCAGACCACATCACAGCATAAAGGCCTGTTTCAGTAAAATTTGGTTGACGTCCTAAAATATCTTCTTTGATATGTAAGTATTCTTCATCCTTTAATCCCCAATCACGATAAATTTTACTTGTTTCTACTTCTTGAGGAGAAAGTTCCTTTAATTTAGCCATGTTGCACCGCCTTTGTTTGATAGTGATTAATCATTGATTGAAAGACTCCAATACCATCTGTACCATTAATTATTTCTTCAACTGCCCGTTCTGGGTGTGGCATCATGGCCATCACATTGCCTTCTTTATTAGAAATCCCAGCAATATTTGCAATCGAGCCATTCGGGTTTTCTCCTGCATAACGGAAAAGAATTTGGTTGTTTTCTTCTAATAATTTAAGTTCATCTTCTGAAACGACATAATTCCCCTCACCATGAGCGATTGGAACGGTAATAATCTGTCCTTCTTCATAGACATTTGTAAAGGCAGAACCTGCATTTACAACCTCTAGAGGCTGTTTTTTTGACACAAATTTTAAAGAAGTGTTACGAATCAAAGCACCTGGCAGAAGTCCTGCTTCTGTTAATATTTGAAACCCATTACAGATACCAATGACTAATTTGCCTTCATTAGCAAACGCTTTAACAGCTTGCATCACGTTAGAATGAGAAGCAATCGCACCACAGCGTAGATAATCACCAAATGAGAACCCGCCAGGTACTAGGACTGCATCAAAACCTTCTAAGGAATCAGCCTTATGACTAACATATTCTACTTCTTGCCCCATGACATCTTTGATAGCATGAAAGGCATCTAAATCACAGTTAGAGCCTGGGAATTGAATGACTGCAAACTTCATCCTATTCCACCTCCGTAATTGTGTAACGATAAGATTCCATTACCGGATTAGCTAAAATTTTATCACAGATTTCCTCAACTAAAGTCTCAATTTTTTCTTGTCCTTTTTCAATTTTTAATTCAAAGTATTTTCCTTGACGAATTTCTTTAACCTGGTTAACTCCCATACGATGAACAGAACCTTTAATTGCTTCACCTTGAGGGTCTAAAATTGATTCCTTATAAGTTACGAATACCTCTACTTTATACATAAGAACAACTCCTTAAATTTTAGATTTTTATGATTTATAAGACCAATTGTCAATCTTTTTTAATGTTTTTAAAATACTCTCAGGATTTTGAGCAAGCTGAGTGATGTGTCCCATCTTACGATCTTGACGCGCTTCCCCCTTACTATATAGATGGAGGTGCCAATCGGGATGATTTGGCCATTGGTCAATCACCATCTCTTGATCTTGTCCTAAAATATTTGTCATTACAACAGGAGATAATAGTTTATTTTGTGGAAGTGTCATACCGCAAATTGAGCGAATATGTAAATCAAATTGTGAATACTGACATGCTTCAATGGTATAGTGACCTGAATTATGTGGTCGAGGTGCCAATTCATTCACTAGAATTTTATCGTCGGCTAGAAACATTTCAATACAAACAATTCCAATTAAGTTCAGTTTATGGGCAATCATTTTTGCCAGCTTAAAGGCTTGATTGGCCACTGCTTCACAAACACGAGCGGGTACAATCGACTGATGAAGAATATGATTATAGTGAATATTTTCAGACAAAGGAAAAATACGCGTTTGACCTTGTTTATTCCTTACGACCATATGGGATAACTCCATATCGAAAGGAACAAAAGCTTCTAATATACAAGGAGCTGAGTCAATAAGCTGTTTGGCTTCTTCTATATCGTCTTCGCTCTTTAACATGATTTGTCCTTTACCATCATAACCAAAGCGTCTTGTCTTCAAGACGGCTGGGTAATCTAATTGCTCAAGACCTTGCTTAAGTTCTTCATAACTACTAACTGGATAATAATCTGCAACGGGTACACCACTAGTTCTTAAAAACTCTTTTTCTGTTAAACGATCTTGAGTAAGTCTTAAAATTGAAGAACCTTGAGGAAGATATGCTCCCTCTTCTACAATTCTATTAAGCGACTCCAAAGAAATATTCTCAAATTCAAAAGTTAATACATCGACTTGATGGGCGAATTCAGCTAGACTTTTTTGATCATCGAAAGCTGCTTGACAATGAAAGTCTGCAACTTGAGAGGCTGAACAATTTTGTCCTGGATCAAAAATTCCTACGCGATATCCCATCCGCTTTGCAGATTGGGACAACATTTTGCCCAGTTGGCCGCCGCCGATAATGCCGATAGTAGAACCAGGTTTAATGTAATTATTCAAGTTCTTGCCCACTTTCTATGGACATTTGACGCATCTGTCGGTGATATTGCTCTAATTTCTGCACTAAAGAAGCATCTTGTAGACTTAAAATTCGGATAGCTAATAGGCCCGCATTTTTTGCCCCTGCCTTACCAATAGCTGTTGTTGCTACCGGAACACCACCTGGCATTTGAACAATGGATAGTAATGAGTCCAATCCATTTAAAGTAGAGCTCTTAATAGGCACACCGATAACCGGCAAGGTAGTTTGACTTGCAACCATTCCCGGTAGATGAGCAGCTCCCCCTGCACCTGCTATAATAACTTGTAGACCTCGCTTGTGAGCATCTTTAGCATAAGCAAACATTTCATCAGGCATACGATGCGCTGACACAACTTTCTTTTCAAATTCGATTCCAAATTCAGTTAGCACTTCTGTGGCTATTTTCATTGTAGGCCAGTCTGATTTTGACCCCATAATGACTCCAACCGATACCATTTCATCGCCTCCTCAAAAGCATAGTAGCACATTAAAAGTGCTTAATAAACCTCGATTCAAACAAACAAAGGCTTAATTATCTTAATGTTCGTGTTTGAAGCAGAATTAAAAACCATGCTTAAGTATTTTAATGATGTGAACCTCAAAAGTTGGAGTTTGTATTTAAACGGTTAATTGAATGGTATA